>CBDTUI010000009.1:0-51600 GCA_965363765.1 uncultured Acidimicrobiia bacterium | reverse complement strand
GGCGGAAAACGCCACGGGGACGGTCGGGTACCGGGCGGATACTCAGAGATAACTGCACCGTCGACCAAGAGTCGCTCACCGAGACCCCGATGGGCGGCCGGGTACCACCGGTCGACGCCGCTTCCGAGGACCGCCACCCCTCGCCCATGTTCTTCGACCACGCCCCGATGCGCGGCAGCGTCAATGCCTTTGGCCAGGCCACTTACGACCGTTCGCCCGTCTCGGGCCATCGTCCTCCCGAAACGTTCAGCCAAACGGACCCCATATCCGGTGGCGCGGCGAGACCCGACAATGGCAACACCAGGTTCAGTCGGCAGTTGGCCAGAGACGAACAGCACGGCCGGCGGATTGGCCAATTCACTGAGGCGAACTGGATAGGCGGCCTCACCATGAAGAACGAGCTCAATGTGGTCAGCAGCAAGCTCGTGTCTCCGTGCGTCAGCGGGGACCCGGGTCGCTTGCACGGCTGCCGGCGGCATCTCAACCTTCCCTGTCCAGATCGCCTTCAAGACGTTGATCGATCCGCCGTGGTCTGTGCACAGCTTCAAACGGCGATCAGGATGCATCGGTGCGTACGCCAACTGGAGGGCGGCATCGTGTGGGCTCACCACGAACCCCGATAGGCCAATGCCTCAGCCACGTGGCGGGGCCCAACGGCGTCTGACTCGTCGAGATCAGCCACGGTACGGGCTACCCGGCGAATCCGGTCATAACCACGGGCAGTCAAAGCCAGTTGATCGAAGGCTCGCTCGACGATCGACTTCGCCTCGGCGTGCCATTCCATCTCATCGAGCTGTCGACGACTCAAGTTGCGATTGATGCGCCCCCGCTCGGTCTGCCGCTTGCGTGCCGCCAAAACTCGCTCAGCAACTTCACGGGACGACTCGCCCGGGGAGCCGACCAGTTCGGTCCGTTCGAGCCGAGGTACTGAAACCCGAACATCAAACCGATCGACAAGCGGACCCGATAGTCGGCGCCGATACCGTTCCACGGTCGACGATGGACACTCACACGAAACCAGCGGGTCTCCATAGAAACCGCACGGGCACGGATTAGTAGCCGCCACCAACTGGAACTCCGAAGGGAAACAAACCGAGACTCCTTTTCTGGCGATAGTCACGGCACCTTCTTCGAGCGGCTGGCGCAGATGATTCAGAAGTTGGGCCGAGAATTCCCCAACTTCATCGAGGAAGAGAACGCCATGGTGGGCATAAGACGCCTCGCCCGGCACCGGAATCCCGCTTCCCCCACCAATAAGGGCGGCCGGCGTTGCCGAGTGATGCGGGGAGCGAAACGGCCGGTAGGTGCGGCTCGGTGTGCCGCGTCCACCGGCAGCCCAGATCTGGGCAACCTCCAAGGACTCCGACGAACTGAGCGGCGGCAGAATGGACGGCATCGCCCTCGAGA
Source organism: uncultured Acidimicrobiia bacterium (assembly GCA_965363765.1). GTDB lineage: Bacteria > Actinomycetota > Acidimicrobiia > Spongiisociales > JAENVV01 > JAENVV01. The sequence goes on along the minus strand of CBDTUI010000009.1, from coordinate 50,193 downwards.
GCATGGTCTTACCCGATCCCGGCGGACCCCACATGAGCAGATGATGGCCTCCTGCGGCAGCAACTTCGAGCGCCCGACGTGCCAATCCCTGTCCCCGAACGTCGGCCAGATCTCCCGTCGTTTCGCTGATCAGATCGCCGACGGGAATCGCGCAACCCTCAGCACCTTGCACGAGCACTGCCAGAGCCTCGGTCAAAGACTCGACGGCCCGAACATCGGCCCCGGCAACCCGCTGGGCCTCGGCGGCGCTCTCGGGGGCAAGCACGCACGGGATGCCCGCGGATCGAGCAACAAGACCGGCAGCCAGACCGCCCCTGGCCGGCCGGACCGTGCCGTCAAGGGCAAGTTCGCCCAGGACAATAGCCTTGGCGGCCTGGGCCGGAACAAGACCGGCTGCGACAAGGACACCAATCGCAATTGGGAGGTCATAGGCCGAACCGACTTTAGGTAGATCTGCCGGAGCGAGATTCACGATGACCCGCCCGTTCGGGAAGCGAAAGCCTGATTCCAGGAGAGCGGCTTTGACGCGCTCGCGCGCTTCGCGAACCGCTGTATCGGGAAGACCGACGATCGTCATGGGCGACTGGGCTGGTCGTCCGATAAACACCTCGACGTTAACGAGTTGAGGCTCGATGCCTTTCAGGGCGACGGATGAAACTGATGCGTACATTCGTGCAAGGTATCGCTACCGAGTGACAGTTTCTTGCAGGCCGACGGCGAACCGTTCCGGGACGCTCACAGCGCGCTCACGCCCCGAAACCGGTCAGCCTGCACATCACGAGACTGCGACGAGCCGTCGAAATCTAGATTGCTCTAGAGCAGGAGATCGACGATCCGCTCTGCATGTCTTGTGCCAGCGCCCGCCCGTCTGTGACGAGCGGTTATCTCAGCTATCGGCAACTCGTGCCAAAAAGCTTGAGCGACCGCCACGACAATCTCTGTAGGCGCCGACGACCAGGAAGAACTCTGAAGCCAGGTATCTTGGAGACATGATCAACATCGAAGATCGCGGATCGGTCCGCCTCCTTACGCTCGATTGGCCGGATCGTATGAACGCCATCCCGCCCGAAGGTTGGCGGGAGCTCCACGACCAACTTGTCGCTTTTGAACAGTCGCCGCAGCGAGTTCTCATCGTCTCGGGTTCTGGCCACAACTTCTGTGCGGGCGCCGACCTGTCAGACGACCGAGTGGCTGGTGATGTGGCGGCGCTTAATGAACATATGCGAATCGTCGGCGCGGCTGCGAATGCACTCATATCCACGACCAAACCAACCATCGCCGCAGTCGACGGAGTCGCCGTCGGCGCCGGCATGAACCTCGCACTTGGGTGCGATGTCGTGATTGCCACGACCGATGCCAGGTTCTCGGAGATCTTTGCGAGCCGCGGCCTGACGATGGACTTTGGCGGGACGTGGCTGCTGCCGCGACTAGTTGGGCTCCAGCGGGCCAAAGAACTCGCCCTTAGTGCGCGCATCGTGACCGCTTCCGAAGCGTTGGCAATCGGGTTGTGTATGGAACTCGCGGAGAGGGAGCAACTAATCCCCCGCGCTCTGGAAATCGCCGAGCGGTTCATCGGCGGAGCACCGGTGGCACAAATGTTCATCAAACAAGCCCTAAACCGGTCGTTCGAGTCTTCGCTCGAAGAGGCACTTGCGGCCGAAGGACAAGCCCAGGCGATCTGCTTGACGTCAGTCGACGCTGCCGAAGGCGTCGCCGCTTTCCGCCAGAAACGCCCCCCGGAATGGTCAAGCCGGTGATTCGGCCGCCGATGAGTCGAACGGCTTTGACTCAATCAGAGAGCACACGTCTTAGGATTGCGTCATGGGACTGAACCCGTTCCGAGGCGAAGGCAAACCACCGGGTCTGGCCGACTACGCCATGGTGGTCGGGGCAGCCGCCCTGACGTTGATTGCGATCTTGTGGGGATTTTTCGGTTGAATGCCCTGTCGATTTCCGCCGTGCAGCCGTACGCAGCGCGCAAAACGTACCTCTGTCCTGGTTGCGACTCGATGATCGTGATCGGCGTCGGCCACCTGGTAGTGGTTCCCGAGGACGCCCCAGATCTCCGCCGACATTGGCATCATGGCTGCTGGCACCGGGCTGACCGTTCCGGACGCCGAACCCCGTACGCTCATTGAACGGGTAGCCAACGCACGAGAGCGCCGTCGTCATGGAGCTCGATCACCACAAGGTCACACCTGGTGCAGCCGTATCGCTGAGCGAGTGATCTGACCTGGCGTCGCTTGGCCGGCGTGAAAGTCCGAAATGGATCGTCGCCTGGTTGAGAGAGGGTCTTGACCTCTACGGCAATGAGATCTTGGCCGGACCGGGCGATCACATCGAGTTCCCCACGATCGACCCGAACGTTTCTTTCGACGATCCGTAAACCCTGTCTCACCAGAAACTGGCAGGCAAGTTCCTCGCCAAGCTGGCCGACCTGGCCCTTCCCTAAATCTGGACTGTTCAGATGTGAACTGTCTAGATCTGGACGCCCGGTTCGAGCTCTTCGATGTTTAGGTCCCGGAAGCTCATCACGCGAACCCGTTGAAGGAAGCGAGCCGGGCGGTACATGTCCCATACCCAAGCATCCTCCAAGAGGACCTCAAAGTAAACCGATCCGTTGGCGGTGCGCTCATGGACGTCGACACGGTTGGCGAGGTAGAAACGCCGTTCCGTTTCAACTACGAACTTGAACATAGGAAGAACGTCGCGGTACTCCTTGTACAACTGGAGTTCAACCGCCGATTCGTACCGTTCAAGATCTTCTTCGTTCACACTGCGTCCTTCTCGCCCGTCAGTATTCATTCCCACCTAGCCGGGTGGGCTCGTCAACTCAGATGCCGCCCCATCGATCGGTCGGCCAGAATCGAACGAACGCTCGCCCGATGACATTATTCACCTTTATCGGCCCAAACCGGCGACTATCTGAAGAAAAGTCTCGATTGTCGCCCATAACCCACAGCTCGTCGTCTCGCAGGGTGCGGGGAGCCATGTCGGACATCTGAACGTTTTCGGCGAGGTAGGGCTCGTCGAGTTCGACCCCGTCAACGACGACATGGTTCTCGAGGATTTCGACCGTTTCCCCCGGTAACCCGATGACCCGCTTGATGAGATCATCTGGCACGGCGGTGCTTGTTACCCCGAACGTCTGCTTGAGCGTTTCGAGCAGCCGGGTGCCAACCGGCTGCACAGGAGCGTCTTCGTCGGCGAATGGAGACACAAACACGACGACGTCACCTCGCTCGAGCTCAGTGAAGGCCATCAGCTTGTTCACGAAGACGCGATCATCAACAAGCAACGTCGGAACCATTGACTGGGAAGGAATCCAAAAGGCTTGTACCAGTAACGCCTTCAGGACGATGGCGATCGCCAATGCGATAATTATGAGGACTGGCAGTTCGGCAAGAAACGATTTGCGTTTTGGCTTCTTGACGGCGAGCTCCGGCGGCGGAGCGTAAGACGACTCGTCGGCGAATGGATCTCTAGCCGCTGGCTCTGATGGAGAGATCAGTCCCGCTTCTCCTTGATGCGGGCGGCCTTCCCAACCCGATCTCGGAGATAGTAGAGCTTGGCCCGTCTTACGTCACCGCGACGGGCGACTTCGATCTGCTGAATAATGGGAGCGTGAAGCGGAAACACGCGCTCAACGCCAACTCCGAAGCTGACCTTCCGAACCGTAAAGGTCTCGCGGACCCCTCCACCGTTCTTGGCGATGACAACGCCTTCGAAGATCTGGGTGCGCTCGCGCCCGCCTTCGACCACTCGGACGTGAACTTTTACGACGTCGCCCGCCCCAAACCTGGGTGCGTCCGTGCGCAGATGGGCGCTTTCGATATAGTCAATGTCATTCATGAAAGAGGCTCCTTGGACGGCACTGCGCGAGAAATAAGGCGCTAGTGCGGGCGTCATGTTACCACTCCGCAGCGGCTGTCAATCCAGAAGATCGGGTCGACGATCCCGGGTTCGCTTCACTCGTTGCTCGTGGCGCCAGGTAGCGATCTTGGCGTGGTCACCGCTGAGAAGCACCTCGGGGACTGCCCACCCGTTGAACTCCGACGGACGAGTGTATTGAGGTTCCTCGAGGAGGCCATCTCGGAACGACTCGTGTTCGGCCGAAGCTGGATTGCCGAGCACCCCATCGAGGAGTCTGGCGATTCCCTCGATGATCGCCAATGCGGCCACCTCGCCACCAGCCAGGACGACATCCGCCAGAGACACTTGTTCGTCGATGTGATGCTCAGCGATGCGCTCGTCTACCCCCTCATAGCGTCCACAGACGAGGGTTAGGTGTTCGAACGTCGCCCACTGGTCCAGCTTCGCCTGTGTCAGCGGCGTCCCGGCCGGGGTCATAAGGACCCGGTGGCTCTCTGCCAACGGCCCGAGGGCTGCGTGCAGCGGTTCCACCATCATCACCATGCCCGCCCCACCGCCAAAAGGAGAGTCGTCAAGCTGACGGTGCCCGCCTAGGCCGTATTCACGCAAATCCCGTATTTCGACGTCGAGCACCCCGATTTCCTGGGCCCGCTTGACAATGCTGATCCCGAGAGGGGATTCAAAAAAGTCTGGAAAGATGGTTAGGACCGTTACCTTCATCGCCGATACAAGGTAGTAGGTCGAGAGACCCGGGGTGGAGTATCCTCCCTATTACGTGGCCACGAGGAGATTTTTAGGTGTCTGACAACGACTTCACGAGCGGAGACCCATGGGGTCTGAGCAGCACAGGAACCGAAGAGGCGCCTCCTGCTCCCCCACCAGTCCCAAACCCAGTTTCTGACGAGTTGCCCGAAGACCTCGCCGACCTCTCAACCATCGCTGACCCGGATGTCGCCAAACCCGAGTCTGATCTCGACGGTGCCATCGAGGAGTCGCTCAACGGCCTCTCCAACGACGAAGACTCCGATGACTCTGACGCCGGTCTCATTGAGCCCATGGATGCTGAAGTCGCTGATGCGGCCGGCGATCTAGACCTCGGAGATTTTGGTAACTTCTCCGATCTAGCCTCGGATGGTGATCTCGGACCCCTAGAAACCAGCGATCTTGCTGGTGACCCTGAGATCGACGCCGACTCGTCAACTGACCTGACGGTCGATGCTCTGGCGGACCTATCTTCCTTGAGCGCCGATTTGACCGAAGCCACCTCAAACGATGAGACAGAGCAACAGAAGCCATCACCGTCGGCCGGTCGTCCGCTAAATCCATTACTGGCGGCCTCGGGTCTCTTTGGCGGATCTCCCAGCCTTCCCCCTCTCAAAGACTCTGAACTGGACGCGGCCGATACCGATCTCTCATTCGACGCTGTTGTCGACGACGACCACTCCGATCTACCGATCCAGGTCGGCGACGGCGACATCGACTTCGATGCGATCGAACTGTCAGCTCAATCTGACCTGGCCGACTTCGACCTGCCCGACGTTGACATGGATGATGTTGACATGGATGATGTTGACGTAGACACCGTAGAGATCGATGCGCCAGCCGATATCGAAGCCGAGCTGGCCGATACCCTGAACGCGCTTGGCGACAAGCCAGCTGATGGCATCACCTTCAGCTCGGATGTCCTGCTCAACCAAACAGAGGACGACGACCCCTCGGAGATCGCCGACGACACGGCCCAGATCGAAGAAGCCACGGAGGAAGAAGCCACGGCGGAGACCGAGAACTTCTACCCAGAGTTCATGAGCTTGGGCGATACCGACGAATCGGCCAAAGCCGACACTGACACGGTCGAGCCGGTTGAAATCGGGTTCGGCGACACGGACTTCACGACTCAGAATCCGCCCCCGGCGGTCTACCACGAGCTAGAAAACCTCGGAAACGTCGATGACACCGAGGCACCCGAGATCGCTGACACCGAGGCTGACGAGTCAGCATCTGAGTTCGGGGCAATATTTGGTGGCTCAACACCCGTAGAAGACGATCCTTTCGGAGCCGTGTTTGGGTCGGGAGACGCAGCAATTGATGCCGTCACGGCGGCTGCGTCCTCAATTGAGACAACCCATCCAACCGGACCCGTCGAGCGAGCCGACACTCCGACCGTCGACGACCTACCCGACTTCCTAATCGACGATGACGCAAACGATGACGACATCACCGACAGCTCAACGGATGGCGCGGCATCACCAAATGCGACCGAGCCAGGCAACGGGTCGGTTAATGAGTCGATTGATGAGCCAGTTGATTCGGTCGACGATGATGCCGGGGAGACTCCATCGAGCTGGTTGGGATTCGGCGACTCGGAAGCTGCAGCCACCGGCGCCGATGACGATGACGACGAAGAAGCAATCGATGATGACCTGGCAGATGACGGCCTCGACGCCGATGACGTAGCCCCTGCGTTTTTGGCAGGCGAGATGGTCGTCGATCTCGAGGTTGAGGACAGTCCTGAAGAAGACAGCGTCGACACAAACAATGTCGAGGACGACAGTGCTGAAGAAGGCAAGATCGGCGAAGGCAATGTCGACGAAGATCCTTCCGAATCATCCATCGATCCGCTACCACCGATGCGCGACGTCAACCCGACTGCGTTCGATGCCGATCCTTTTGCCAATCCAGCCGTTGCGGACCTCATGAAGGTCGACGCAGCAGACCTCGATGCTGGCCCGCCGGCGTTTGATATTCCGGGCCTGGCGGCGGTTGCCGACTCGGCCGACGAAGAACCCGCCATTGACTTTGCGCCCACCGACTCAGCATCATTGAGTGGACCCGGTCACGCACCGATCATTGGGACTGTCGCAACGGGTGTGATTGAAAAGAAGCCGATCCCCGAAGACTGGGGCACGCGCAGCGATGACGCCTACGAAGGATGGGTCCAGGACGACTCCGGGGTCGAGACGTGGCGGATGATCATCACGAATCTGCCGACGGTGGCTGGGTATGACATCGACGAGTTCCTCGGACTAGCCGTAGCTGACTCCCTGATCGTCTCCCATGACGTAGAAGCGGTCGCCAGCGGTCGCCGAGCGGCCATCGACGCACTGACCGAAGACGGCGTCCTACGTGGAGCTCACGCCATCGTGGCCGTGACCCACGCGGTTCAAGCCATGGGCAACCAGATGCTTGTCACCGTTTCGGGCACCGCCGTGACGCTGAAGCCGACCGCCACCGCACAGGCTGACTAAATAAGCTTCCGATCGGTCGCCCATTTCGTCAGTTCGTGACGGTTGGACAGTTGCAGTTTCCGCAGAACGGACGACATATGCGATTCGACCGTCTTGACAGATATGAAGAGCTGCTCGCCCGTCTCCTTGTAGGTATAGCCTCGGGCGATGTGGCGTAACACGTCACGTTCGCGGTCGGTCAATAGATCGAGCTCGGGATCGATATCAGCGATGGCAATGTGCGAAAAGGCGTCAAGTACGAACCCGGCCAGCCGGGGCGAAAAGACTGCGTCGCCACCGTGAACCCGCTCGATGGCAGCGACCAGTTCGTGTGGAGCGATCGTCTTGGTTACGTATCCGCGGGCTCCCGCTCTAATGATCGCGACGACGTCTTCAGCAGCATCGGAGGCGGACAGGGCCAGAAAAGCCACGGTGGGGTGATCGTCCTTGATTCCCTCAAGCACCGCTTTCCCCCCGCCACCGGGCATATGGACGTCGAGGAGGACGACATCGGGTTGACGTTCGCCGATCAGTTCGATCGCCGCCTCCACTTCGCTGGCTTCGCCGATGACGTCAATTCCCTCGCCCAGTTCGTTGCGAACTCCTGAACGGAATAGGTCATGGTCATCGACGATAAAAACTCGGATCGGATCGGTCATAGCGACATGGTAAGCCGGACTTCGGTTCCGATGCCGGGTTTTGAGTCGATCGCCGCTGACCCTCCGTGCCGCGCCATCCGTCCCTGGATGGACTCGGTGACGCCACGACGATCATCAGGGATCGTGCCCGGATCGAATCCTGTCCCCCGGTCCCGCACAAAGATCATCGCGCGGTCGGCGGTGACCTCGGCAAAGACGGAGACCTCTGGCGCACCGGAGTGCTTCGCTGCGTTGATTATTGCTTCGCGGGCAGCCGCTATCAGGCTGCGCAGATCATCGTTGAGGGGCGCGTCGCCGACCGTGACCACCTCGATGGGAATCTTGTACGCATCTTCGACTTCGGCTCCGGCCTCGCTGACGGCCAGCTCAAAAGAGTCGCCGTCTACGCGCGAGCCATACAGCCATGATCGCAGGTCGCGTTCCTGGCCCCGGGCCAGCGAGACAACCTCTTCAGCATCGGCGCTGCTTCGCTGAATCAACGCCAGTGTCTGGAGAACCGAGTCGTGAAGGTGGGCGGCCATCTCCGACCGTTCCTCGGCCCGGATGCGTTCGGCTCGCTCACTTTCGAGGCTCGCCTCCGCAACAACCCGAAGCCGATCCGAACGCCGCAAGGCACCGACAGCCCAGGTGACAGGCGCAGCCATGAACGGGTAGATGAGAACATTGGAGCTCAAGACCGTCGGGTCGCCAATCCGATCTCCAATCCCAATCTGAATGAGCACGAGGCTCACCAGTACTAGCACCGGGGCTGTCGCCCCGAGAAGTCCCTTGCCGAGCACGCCTATCAATACCGAAGACAACGGGTATCCGCCGACGAAGTTGGGCGATCCGGCCAGGTTGGGCGACACGAGGATCAGCGCGCTCACCAGAATGTCCAAACCTAAAAACGCCCAGCTCCGGAACAGACTTGGACGACGAAACGAGATCCAAAGCGTGAGCGATGTCCAAACGGCTACTAATCCCACCGCCGCCACTGTCACGGCGGGTCGCTGAGCTTCGTTGGATGCGAGCGACACGAGCGCCAGCGAAAGCATCCACAGCATGGCGATGACCCGGTATCCGACAATGATGCGCCGGAGCGTCGTTTCCAGCGAGATCATCAATCACCAACGGCGCGAAGACCGTCGAGACTCACCGCGTTTTTGGACGCCCAGTAGGCCGGCATGGCCGCTTCGCCTTTGGCGTTCGCCCACTTGGCGAGACGATTACGATCCTCAACATAATCCATCAGCGGCACTCCGAACCCACATGATGAACCCACCTTGTCGACGTCGATCACGATGACGGACCTGACGCCGGGTTGCGGTGGAAACAGACCAATGAACTGATCAAACCGGTCGTCTGAAGGGAAGATCACTTCGCCACGTCCGAAGAGTCGCACGATGTCCGGGTTCCCCTCGAAGGCGCTGAACATGATGGTCACCCGACCATTTTCTCTTAGGTGAGCTACGGTCTCGGCGCCGCTGCCAGTCAGATCGAGGTAGCCAACCTGGTTGGGGCCGATGAGCACGAAGGTGTCAAGACCCTTCGGGGAAACGTTGACGTGACCTGCCCCATCGAGGGGAGCGGTGGCGACGAAAAACAGATGCTGCTGCCCAATCCATTGCGCTGTTTCGTCCGATATCGAATCCGCAAAGCTACCCATCCGCCCAAGCTAGCCCACGTAGCGACCCACCGAATGACCCGTTATGGTGGACCACTTGTTCAGCCACAACCCAAGGAGCCAGCGAACATGGGATTATTCGATTTTGTACGCAATATCGGGCGTAAGCCGGAGGTCGAAGCACAGGAAAAGGTCTTGAGCGATCTCGACCTGGCCATCGATCTAAAGCAGTACGCCCGCAAGCTCGCCCTTCCGGTCGACGACGTGAAGTACGCCGTTTCTGACGGAACCGCCACCATCACGGGCAACGTGCCGTCGCAGGCGGATAAAGAAAAGGTCGTCCTGGCTGCCGGTAACACCGAGGGTATAGCCAAAGTCGACGATCAACTCTCAGTAGCAGCCGCCGACACAAAGTCAGCTGCCGGTGAGGCCGCTGCCGACGCGCTGGTGGCCAAAATGAAGCGAGAGGCGCTCACCAAGGCTGCCGCCAAGGAATCTGTGGCGCCAGCGGCTGCCCAGATGACCGCAGCCTCGCGTTTCTATACCGTCAAAAAGGGTGACACGCTCTGGAAGATCGCCACCGACATGCTCGGGGCGGGCAATCGCTACCCCGAGATCTTCGAAGCGAACCGTCCGATGCTCACCGACCCTGATCTCATCTACCCAGATCAGGTTCTGCGTATCCCGCACGCCTGAGCAACCGACGGCGACCAAATGAGAAGGGCCCGGCACCAGCCGGGCCCTTCTGCTTTTGGCCTAGAACGTGGTCTGCAACACGTCGTACAACGTGTTGCGGAGGACGGGGACTCGACCGACCTCTTCGATGGCCTCACGAAGCTCTTCAGGTGTGATCTCGGTCCCGTGCGATGCCCCGGCCGAACGAGTGATGATCTCGCCCATCAGCGTTCCCCCGACGTCGTTACAGCCGGCGCCGAGGAGACGCTGGGCTCCATCGACACCCAACTTGACCCACGAGGCCTGGATGTTGTCGATTAGTCCAGCGAAGGCGATACGGGCGATCGCATGAATAAGCACGACTTCATCCCAGGTCGGCCCTGGACGCGAGCGGCCTCTCAGCCAGATCGGAGCGCCCATGTGCACAAACGACAGCGGCACAAACTCGGTAAACCCACCGGTACGGGCTTGGATCTGGCGAATGACCTCATAGTGGTTCGCCCATGACTCGGCATCATCGATGTGCCCAAACATGACCGTTGCGGTGGCTCGCATGCCGAGTTCATGTGCCGTAATCATTACCTCAGACCACTGAGAGGTCCGGATCTTGTCGGGGCACAAGTACTCACGAACGGAGTCGTCGAGGATCTCGGCGGCCGTACCTGGCAGGGTTCCCAACCCGGCGTCGCGTAGCTGGGTAAGAAACTCCCGGACGCTGAGGCCAAGGGTCTCGGCGCCCTGCCACACCTCGAGCGGCGTAAACCCGTGGATGTGCATTTCGGGTAGCTGATCCTTGATGGCCCGAACGACCCCGGCGTAGAAATCACCGGTGAATTCTGGATGAATACCGCCCTGCAACGTGACCTCGGTGGCCCCACGATCCCATGCTTCCTGGGTCCACTCGACGATCTCATCGACGCCCATAAGGTAGGGGTCTCCCCGCAGGTTGAGGCTCTTCGGACCCTTCGAAAAGGCGCAAAAACCGCACTTGAAGTAGCACATATTCGTGTAGTTGATATTGCGGTTCACAACATAGGTGACCTGATTGCCGTTGGCCCGCTGGCGCAAAGTATCCGCCACATGAGCAATGGCATCGACCTGGTCTCCCCTGGCAAGGAACAGCAGTTCAAGTTCGGCAACACTCGGTTTCTCTCCCGCAAGAGAACGCTCAAGGATGGCGCGTAGCGATCCCGCACCTTCGATGCCAGGCGGGGCAACTCCCCCGGCCCACGCTTGATCGGGCCATTGAGCCGAAATCCGACCGGCTGGCACCGGGGGAGCCTCATCTTTGCCTGGCGCCCAGCTGTAGCGGGGTCGAGCCCAACCCGCCCCATCGATCAGGTTCAACCAGGCGGTGAAAACATCTTCTTCGAGGCCCTGGCGGGCGTCGTCGATGTCGACTCCTCCCGGCAAGGCGGTCCGTTCCGCGAGGCGGCTGTCAACCTGTCGTAGCTCCCCGATTTGATCGTTCGACCAGTCACGTAACAGCAGGTCTTTTGCACCTGCATCAAGCGCAGTCCGGGCATCGTCGACAGTGTCGACGAAAACGGAGACGGCGGTGACCAGCCCTGGCAAGCTCACCAGATCCGCAGATTCGGCCACTTGGGATCTACCTACCCGCAGGAATCGGGCCTGGGTGCGGGCCAGCGCATCGAGTATCTCAGCGCGACCTCCCTCCGCTTTGACGGTGATCCTCCAGCCAGGGACCCCCAGTTTGGCAAGACGTAACGCATCGGCTGGGCCGACCACCCACGCCGCCGGGGTTCCGTCGGGACCAGCAGTCTCGACCGGCAGCAAACCGCCACGAAGGCAAGCAGCCCGATCGTCTGCACTCAAGCCCTCCACCTCAAGGGTGGTGGTTCCCTCCTTGGCCCGCGTGGAAGCGCTTAACTCGTGAATGGTATCTGTCGGTCGTACACGAAGGAAAGAGGTGAGCATCCGTAAAAACCTAGCCGCTCGTTGCCAGTTGAGGGGTAGGTCCATAACCATCGTCCGTGGTCACCGATCGAGTCTTCACCAGCATCGGGCCGTCAAGCCAGTCGGAAGTCAGATACTCGGGGTACACCGGAAGGCGGGGCCGCAACTCGAAGCCTGCCGCGGTGGTCCGGTCACGAAGTTCTGAAAGGTGCGGCCACGGCGCTTCCGGATTGACCCAGTCGATCGTCAGTGGCGACACGCCACCCCAATCATTGATGCCGGCGTCGAGGTAGGCCTCGTACCGCTCGGTCAGGTTGGGCGGAACCTGCACGTTCATGGTGGGTCCCATAATCCATCGAGCCAGCGCAACGACCCGAGCGAACCAACTCGGGATCGGTTCCGCCCCGAATCGCATGCGGGTATCTGCCTTGGCCCGAAAATTCTGGATAATAACTTCCTGAATGTGGCCCAGCCGGCCATGGATCTCGGCGAGCGCGAACAGAGAATCGACGATCTCCTGATTGTTCTCACCGATCCCCACCAGAATCCCAGAAGTAAAAGGAACTCGCTGCCGGCCGGCGGCTTCGATGGTGGCAACCCGCACGCTCGGAACCTTGTCTGGACAGGCGAAGTGCGGCATACCCGGCTCGGTCAAACGGGCGGATATGTTCTCCAGCATCAGACCAATCGATGGGTTCGACGGACGCAAGCGGGTGATGGCCTGCTCGGACATAACCCCGGGATTGGCGTGGGGAAACAGACCGGTCTCGTTAAAGACTCGCTCGGTCATCGCCACCACGTAATCCATCGTGGTGGAACATCCGACCGACTCCAGGAACTGACGGGCAGCCGGATATTTGGCCTCAGGAGCGTCGCCAAGGGTGAAGAGGGCCTCAGTGCAGCCATGCGTGTCGCCTGCTTTGACTATGGCCATCACGTCATCGGGCGTGAGGTACATGCCACCGTTGCCAGGCGGCTTTACGAACGTGCAGTATGTGCAGTGATCCCGGCACATCGTCGTGAGGGGAACGAACACCTTCGGCGAATATGTGACGGTCCGGCCCTTCCCTTCGTCCCGTAACCGGCGAGCTTCCTCAAAGAGCGGCTCTGCTGGCTGGGTTCCGTCGAGGTAGCCAACGGCAAGGTCTGGATCTGGCTGGGGATGCACAACTATCACGCTAGTCGCGTCGCAAACATGCGCCCACCGTCCGCCAGAACCGCCTAACATCCGGCCAGTGACTGACACAACCCTTGATCAAACCGAGAAAGAAGCCGAAGAGGACACCGAGGCTGCTGAACTGAGCCGGGCACTTCGACTCGGCTTCGTTATTGGCACGCCGATCACGTTCGCGGTGTTCTTCGTGATGGTCTATGTGGTGGGAAACGTCGAGTTAGTTCCGGCACTCATTACGGCACTTTGGGTTGCCGTGGTCGGAGGTGGCTTCTACGGAGGCATCACCGGACTGCTTACCGTTCTCAACCGCCACGGCCATTAGCCGTCCCGCTCAGTCTGGGGCGTCCAACAAGCCAGACAGCGCAACCACGGTCAGATAGCCTTCCGCTACATCTACCGTCGGCACCAACTCGTCGACGAACGGCACTTCAGTCCGGCCACCGCCATCCGTGTCGATCACCAAACGATCCTGCGCCCCGCCTGTGACGACGTCGGCGACGACGCCTCGCTTATGGCCGGACTCGTCCCGAACTTCGAGACCCCTCAGTTGGGACGGCCAGTACTCACCTTCGTCGAGAACCCGCCGGTTGACTTCATCCATCGTCAACTGAACACCTTTGAGGAGTTCGGCTGCGTCCCGATCGGTGGCCTCGACGAATTTGACGATCGCCACGCCCGCCCCCTGGCGTACCCGCTCGATCGTAAGCGGTCCGGCAGTTCCGCCAAGCTCGAAACCGACCCCAAACTGCTCGGGGTGATCTGAATAAAACACAACGGCCACGTCGCCTTTGAGCCCGTGGGCTCTGGCAACATGGCCGATCGTGATTGCATTACTCAATGTGATGCCTGATAGTGCTTCTGCCTAATCGAAACCAGGCGTTGCGGCCCTAGTCGAGGAACTCGACGCCAGTCGTGAGGCCTTCTTCGTCAGCGGCGGCCTGGGCGATGGTTCGGATCGCCTTGGCGACTCGGCCCCGGCGTCCAATGACGCGACCCATGTCGGATTTCGCAGCCCGAACTTCGGCTGTGACCTCGTCCGGTCCCTCTTCCATGACAGTTACTTCTACCGCATCTGGGTCGTCGACGATCGCCTTGACGATGTACGAGACAACACTCTCAACAATGTCACCTTTGGGCATGGTTACTCTTCCTCGCCGGTATCGGCCTCGGCTTCGGCTGCTTCAGCAACCGGAGCGGGCACTTCTTCTTCCACAACCGGATCGGCCGCTTCTTCTTCCGCTAACGGATCGGCCGCTGCCTCTTCCACAACCGGATCGGCCGCTGCCTCCGAAGCGGGCGCTTCTTCCTTCTTCGGGGCCGGCTTTGAGGCCACAGTGTGGATCTCGCCGCGGGAAATCTTGAACTGTGACCAGGCGCCTGAGATCTCCAGCAGCTTACGGGCAGCCTCAGTTGGCTGGGCGCCCTCATTTAGCCAGGTCACGGCCTTGTCGTTGTCGATTTCGACGAGCGACGGCTCCTGACGGGGGTCGTAACGTCCAATAGCATCGATATAGCTTCCATCGCGCGGTTGTCGGCCATCGGCTACGACGACTCGATATACGGGCTGCTTCTTTTTGCCCAACCGCATCAGGCGGATCTTGACCGCCATCTGCTCACCTCTTCCTGCTCTTGTTCTTTCGCTGTGGCCGCGTACCTGGCATTCCTGGGAGTCCGGGAACACTCTTGCCGTCAGCCAACATTTTCATCATCTTTTGTGTTTCGCCAAATTGCTTCAACAGCGCGTTGACTTGTTGCGGGGTCGTTCCCGATCCCCGCGCAATCCTCCGCTTCCGACTTCCGTCGATCGACCGAGGGCTGTGCCGTTCTTCTGGTGTCATCGATCTAATGATCGCTTCCACCCGACCCAAGTCCTTGTCGGAAACTTCGACATCTCGTAGAGCCTCGTTGGCGCCTGGAAGCATAGCAAGCAATCCCTGAAGTGGCCCCATCCGCCGAATCTGTTGGAACTGGGTAAGGAAGTCCTCAAGGTCGAATTCGGCCTTCCGCATCTTCTCGGCCATCTGTTCGGCTTCGTCAACATCCCAGGCTTGTTCGGCTTTCTCAATCAACGTAAGAACATCGCCCATCCCGAGAATGCGAGAGGCCATCCGTTCCGGGTAGAACACCTCGAAGTCCTTCATGGTCTCGCCTACCGCTGCAAACTTGATCGGTCGGCCGGTCACCTCTCGAACCGAGATAGCCGCTCCCCCTCGTGAATCGCCGTCCAGTTTCGACAACACGATCCCGGTCAGGTCGGTGTATTCGAGGAACCCCTTAGCGACGTTCACCGCGTCCTGGCCGGTCATGGCATCAACCACCAGGAGGACTTCGTCCGGGTCAGAGATCTTGCGGATGTCGGCCAGTTCGTCCATGAGAGCCTTGTCGACCGCCAGTCGACCCGCCGTGTCGATAATCACGACATCATGTCCGGCCCTGGTGGCTTCTTTCATGGCAGCCTTTACGACCTTGCCAGGCTTTGACTTTCGCTCCGCATACACCTTCACACCAATGGAGGCGCCGAGCGTCTCAAGCTGGTCGATGGCGGCCGGACGGGCCAGGTCGGCGGCCACCAGAAGCGGGTTCTTACCTTGCGACCGCAAATGGTTAGCCAGCTTCCCACTCGTTGTGGTCTTACCCGAGCCTTGCAGCCCCACCATGAGGATGGTGAATGGCTGCTTCCCGGTGAACTTGAGGCCCTCCTCCGAGGAACCGAGCGTGGTGATCAATTCCTCATGGACGATCTTGATGACCTGCTGACCAGGAGTCAGGCTGGCATGAACGTCAGCGCCGAGCGCGCGTTCTTTGATACGGGCGAGGAGGTTTTTGGTGACCGAGACATTGACATCGGCCTCGAGGAGGGCAAGCCGCACTTCCCGTAAGGCTTTATCAATGTCGTCTTCGGAAAGACGACCCTTCCCGCGCAGAGTGGAGAAAATGCCGGTAAACCGGTCAGATAAAGAATCAAACATGTGAACCCGTCAGTGTATCGGCGGGCCGCTACTCGGTGAAACCCATCCTGGCAATGGTCATACCCATCCACGACTACGATCACGGCCGTGATCAATGAAACCGCCGACGTCCTACTGAGAGCAGATATCCGCAGACTTGGTGGTCAACTCGGCGAAACGCTGACCAGCCAGCATGGACCCGAACTGCTCGCTCTCGTAGAAGAGGTACGCAGCCTGACCCGTCAACAACGCGAGTCACCGACCTCCGAGGTGGGCCGCGCCCTCGAGCTGCTTCTCGAAAGCCAGGACCTGCCTACCACCATTCGGCTCGTTCGAGCGTTTACGACCTACTTCTACCTGGCCAATGTTGCCGAGCAAACCCATCGAGTGGACGAGCTCGCCGCCCGGACCGGCGAAGATCGTGAGTGGTTGGAGGCGTCGGTTGATCGGGTCCTGGAGGCTGGCATCCCGCAGGAGGAACTCGACAAGATCGTATCGAGGATCGAGCTCGGTCCCGTGTTCACTGCCCATCCCACCGAGGTTGCCAGACGGTCAATTTTGACGAAACTCAACGATATTGCGGGCTTGCTCGAAATGCGGCTCGACCCACGATCGACCGAAGCTGATCACCGTCGCATCGACCGACGGACCGCCGAACTCATCGAGCTGATCTGGCAAACCGACGAACTGCGATTGGACCGGCCAGAGCCAATCGATGAGGCCCGATCGATCATCTTCTACTTTGACCAGCTCTTTACTGATGTGCTTCCTGGATTATTGGAAGAATACGATGTCCAAACCCGCCGGCTCGGAACAGTCCTCGCTCCGGATGCGACACCGATTCGTTTCGGAACTTGGGTAGGCGGAGACCGTGATGGCAACCCATTCGTCACCCCGGCGGTGACGATGCAGGTCCTCGAGATCCAACACGAACATGGATTACGCAACATCATTCGCGCCGTAGAAACGTTGTCGGCCGAACTGTCCTCTTCGCTGGCCGTACACCGCATCTCGGATGAACTCGCTGAATCGCTCGTCTCCGACAAGGCGCTCCTGCCCAAAGTGTTCGACCGCTTTGGATCGATCAATGCCGCCGAGCCATACCGCCTCAAATGCTCCTATATCCACGAGCGGTTACGGAACACACGTGATGGATTCGCCGAAGGAACCCATCACCGACCGGGCACTGCATACCGATCCGTCCAACAGCTACTCGATGAACTGTCCACGATGCGAGATTCGTTGCTCGACCACCATGGAACCCTCATCGCCGACGGACCCCTGCTTCGGTTGATCCGTACCGTGGCCGCGTTCGGTTTTCGACTTGCCACCATGGATATTCGAGAACACTCCCAGCGCCATCACGACGTGCTCGCCGTGCTGTACGACCGACTCGGCGAGGACTACAACCAGGTCCCGGTCGTGGACCGCATCCAGCTACTGGCGCGTGAACTGCTGGAGCGGCGGCCCTTGTCATCACCGACCACTCTCCTAACTGATGAAACTGAAACGACCATGGAGACGTTTCGGACGATCCGCCAAGCTCAGGACCGATTCGGAATCGACGTCATTGATTCCTACATCATCTCGATGACTCGCGATGCGGGTGATGTGTTCGCAGCCGTCGTGCTCGGTCGAGAAGCCGGACTGATCGACATTCACTCCGGGGTCGCCCGCATCGGCTTCGTCCCATTGCTTGAGACGATTGACGAACTCCGCATCGCCGGATCGATCCTCGACGAAATGCTCTCGGACCCGTCCTACCGCTCTTTGGTAAAGCAACACGATGATATCCAGGAGGTCATGCTCGGCTATTCGGACTCCAACAAACATGGGGGCATCACAACCTCGCAGTGGGAGATCTACAAAGCACAGCGAGACCTCCGCAATGTGGCCGCTAAACATGGGGTCCGGTTGCGTCTGTTTCATGGACGAGGCGGAACCGTGGGGCGAGGAGGCGGCCCAACGCATGCCGCCATTCTGGCCCAGCCTTTCGGGACGATCGACGGACCGATCAAACTCACCGAACAGGGCGAGGTTATCTCCGACAAATACGGCCTCCCCCGATTGGCCCGCAAGAACCTTGAACTGACGCTGGCCGCAGTGCTCGAAGCGTCGACCCTCCACAAGGCGCCCCGGCAAGACCAACAAGCGCTCGACGGGTGGGATGCCGTAATGAACGTGGTTTCGGCCGCCGCCTTCAGCACCTACCGGGAGCTGGTCGATTCGGACCAGCTCGTCGACTATTTCCTCCGGTCGACTCCGGTCGATGAGCTTGGCGATCTCAACATTGGTTCGCGCCCTGCCCGACGCCGCAACTCCAGCGGTCTCGATGGTCTCCGAGCAATACCGTGGGTGTTTGGCTGGACTCAGACCCGCCAGATCATTCCCGGTTGGTTCGGGGTAGGGAGCGGCCTGCGGGCCGCACGACAAGCCGGCCATGGCGACACCCTTTCCAACATGTACACAACCTGGTCGTTCTTCTCGACCTTCCTGTCGAACGTCGAGATGACCCTCGCCAAGACCGACCTCACCATCGCCGAGCGATATGTAGATCTGCTCGTCGACGCCGAAGCCCAAAGCCTGCTTGACGTCATTCGCGCCGAACATAAGCTGACGCTTTCAGAGCTCGCCATGCTCACCCAACACGACCTGCTCGCCGACGCCCCCACCCTGGCCAGGACGCTTTCCGTGCGTGACCGTTATCTCGACCCCATCAACTATCTTCAGGTCACCCTGCTGGCCCGCTCACGGTCCGATGATGGCGCCGATCCCCTCCTCCGGCGGGCGCTCCTACTCACCGTCAACGGCATCGCGGCGGGACTACGAAATACTGGATGAACTTGTCGGTGGGCTGCACGCCGACCGACCCGACCATTACTATCGGGCCGCATGAGCCTTACCGTCGTCGACAACCCGATCGCCAGCCACTATCTATCGATTCTGCGCTCCCGCCATTCAAATGCGGAGGCATTCCGCTCGGCGGCGCGTCGGGTCAGCCTGTCCCTCGTCCACGAGGCGGCCAAGACCCTCCTGCAAGATGAAATCGAAGTCGAAACACCCCTCGAGGGAACCATGGGCACCCGAATCTCCCAGGGCATCGTGGCCGTTCCGGTCTTGCGCTCAGGTCTCGGAATGATCGATGCAGTCCTGGCACTCCTCCCCAACGTGTCAGTCGGGTATGTCGGAGTAGCCCGCGATGAAGTCACCATCAAACCGGAGGAGTACTACATCAAGCTGCCAGACATGGCAGGCAAGAAGGTGCTCGTCCTCGAGCCAATGCTGGCGACCGGCGGCTCCCTGTCGTACGCGATATCCCGCATCAAAGAACGAGGTGGAACCGATATCACGGCCGTGTGCGTCATTGCTTCACCAGCTGGCGTCGACCGCCTCCAAGAAGACCACCCCGACGTCGACATCGTCGTAGGGTCCGTCGACCGCGACCTCGACTATCGCTATTACATCCGACCGGGCCTCGGCGATATGGGAGACCGTCTCTTCGGCACGGTGTAAATCATTGCCGACCCGAGACTTCGAAGCGGCCGTCCGCGAAGTGTTAACAGCTCTTCGACCAGGAGACGTGGTCACGTACGGCGAGGTCGCCAACGAGGCCGGGTTTCCTGGTGCCGCCCGAGCGGTGGGCAACTTGCTCCGAGGCGCCGAAGGTCTTCCATGGTGGCGGGTGGTCACCTCAACCGGACGCCTGGTTCCCGGTCATGAGCGGGAACATGCCCAGAGACTCAGAGCCGAGGGAGTACCGGTTCGCAAGGGTCGGGTTTCAAGAACAACCGCCTGACTGAATACGAACTTACTCCTCCTGGAGCGCGACCTGCTCGGCCGCCCACCGATGGAGGCGATCACCGGCCGCCCGCCACGAAGCCCCCGATTCGGCCAGAATCGAGTCGATCGGTGCTTCGCCAAGAACCTGGCGAGCTCTGGCCGGATCGAAAGCTTCCTCGTTTATTCTCAGCTCGACCCACTCCCGCAGTAACCCAGCATCAAGCCGATCGAGACGAACGACAGCCGTCGACATCCTGGCGGCGAGGGCCGGCCCGGCGAGGTTGCGATGGGTCCCGACCACCACTCGAATCGAGCGGAGGCGAGCGGCCCGCAAACCTCGCCTCACCACGACACCCGGGAGCCGATCTGCCTCGTCCCAGTAGACGATCGGTAGGCGAATCGGGACCGGCAGCCACCGGGCCCGGCCCTTGCCAACGTGGTGGTAGGTGCCACCGTGCACCTGTTGCCATTGTTTTATCAGGGTCGTTTTACCCGCTCCTCGCTTTCCGGTGACCTGGACAAAATCCGTCACCGGTAGCGCTATGTGCCGATCAACCGCTCGGTCGATCCCTACGCCGTCCGCTACAAACGGGTTGCGGACGAGGCCAGCCACTTGGTAGGCAGAAGTCACCGTTGATCAGGCCACAACCCGAAACGGCGCCGACTCGACGACGTCCTTGGCCCACGGCAGGAAAAGCCGGCCCTCGACCACCCACATGATGCGGAGGATCTTGCCGTCGTAGCTGACCGGAGCGTCTGCAGGGACTTGCAGGGTGAATTCGAGCCGATTGAGCGAACCGAATTCAGAGGCTGCCAGGTCGAGGGACTCCTCGCCGAAGTACTCGTCGTCGGTGTCTCCCCGGCCTTCGGTCACCCACCCGATCCGGGCCACGACCCGGTCGGGCGGGCGGTCCATGTCCCAGGTGACCGAACCCGAAACTGTGTGCCCGAGTCGCACCTCAACATTTGGAGGTCGGAGTTCGATCATCGGTCCACCTGGACCTTGAATGATGAGCCATCTACCGGCTCTCCTCCGGCCGTCGGCTCCACGAAAATCCACCAGTCGATGTGGTTGTTCCGGGCATGGAACGAAGCGGGCATGTCAGAAGGAATCACAAATTTGAGTTCGGCGACGAGGGCACCCGGCATGGTGAGGACCTGAGCTCTGACCGGGAAACGGCCGATTTCTTCGGTGACAGTGTGCGTATCGGTGCCTTGGCGGTATCGGGCGACCTCCCGAACTTCGGCGCGGGCCGACACCTGATCGATATTCGGCACCGCTCCCCGACGACCGGGCCTGCGGTATGTCAGAGTCGCCGTAGTTCCCTGCTGGAGGGGCCAGTCACGGGCAGTGAGTTGGCCAGGGCTCATGCTTCTGATCCGCCACAGCCCTACCAGCGGAAGAACAATGAGTGCCAGGCCGACAAGAATGAACGGCATTGCAAAAAGTCGATTGAACCAGGAATCTTCGATCGTGAAAACAAAGATTCCCGACCCGCAGAAGATCAAACCGAACAGCATCCCCACGAAGTGCATGGACAGTTTGTCGCCGAGATCGGTCAGGACGAAGCCATCGATGGTCTGCTTGGGCTGCGGCGGCAGATGCGAGTTGACTTGCATGGCCTCATCGTAGGGCGTGCGGTTTTCGATGCGCCTTTGCGGCCGCGCACCGCGCCGCCTGCGCGGCAACCGTGAGTAGTCTCGTTGGAAGGAGGGCACATTTTGAAACGAGCGATCATTATCGTCATGGATTCCTGCGGGGCTGGAGAGGCACCTGATGCCGCCGAATACGGAGACGCGGGTTCGGACACCCTCGGACACACTTCCCAAGCCGTCGGCGGATTCGATCTCCCCAACTTCAGCGCGGCTGGTCTCGGCGACCTGCATGGCCACCTCCAGGGCATGCCGCCGGTTACCACAACCACCATGGGGTTCGGACGCCTGGCGGAGGCCTCGGCCGCCAAGGACTCGACAACCGGCCACTGGGAGCTGGCAGGGATCATCACCGAGATTCCTTTTCAAACGTTCACCGAAACCGGATTTCCACCCGAACTCATTGCCGCGATCGAAGCTGATTCAGGCCATACGTTCATCGGTAACTACGCCGCCTCAGGCACGGTCATCATTGAAGAACTCGGGCCCCGGCATCTCGAATCCGGCGAACTCATCTTGTACACCTCGGCCGACTCCGTGTTCCAGATTGCCGCCCACGAAGACATCGCCCCAATCGACGAGCTTTATCGTGTGTGCGAAATCGCTAGAAAGCACTGTGATGACTACTCAATCGGCCGGGTAATAGCTCGCCCGTTCATCGGGCGACCAGGAAGCTTCCAACGAACCTACAAACGCCACGACTATGCCATCGCACCCCATTCGGACACGCTCCTCGACAACGCCAAGGCAGCCGGATTGACGGTCTGTGGGATTGGCAAGATCAGCGACCTGTTTGCCGGCCAAGGTCTTACAGAGGTCATCAAGACCGAGGGGGATACCGACGGCCTCGAGCGCACTTTGGCGGCTATGGAGGAAGTTGACTCGGGCATCATCTTCACAAACCTGGTCGACCTCGACATGGTCTACGGTCACCGTGAGAACCCCTCGGGCTACTACGAAGGCCTTCAGGTCATCGACAGTTTCCTTCCCCGTCTCCTCGGTGCCCTGCGACCCAACGACATCCTCGTTATGTCGGCTGACCACGGCAACGACCCAACTGATGGCTCAACAGACCACACGCGGGAGTTTGTCCCGCTCCTGGTTGCCGGCCTCAACGCAGCTGGTGTCAACCTCGGAGATCGGGACCAATACACCGATGTAGCAGCGACCCTGGCGGAATGGCTCGACCTGCCGGCTCCCGCCGTCGGAAAGTCGTTCCTGGACGATATTCGATGACAGCCGTCGAACTGATCGAAAAGAAGCGAGATGGTGAGACACTCACCGCCAACGAGATCCGCTGGCTGATCGGCGCCTACACCGATGGGACTGTAACCGATTATCAGATGGCCGCCATGACGATGGCTGTGTTCATCAATGGTCTCAACGGCGAGGAGTTGGCTGTGTGGACGGACTCGATGATGCACTCTGGGGATGTCCTGAACTTCGATCACATCCCCAAGCCCAAAGTCGACAAACATTCAACCGGGGGCGTCGGGGACAAAGTGTCGATTCCGCTCGGCCCGATGGTGGCGTCGTGCGGGGTCGCCATCCCCATGATGTCAGGTCGCGGGCTTGGTCACACGGGCGGCACCCTCGACAAGCTCGAATCGATTCCCGGCTTCACCACCGGTCTTGACCAAAGCAAGTTCACGGCGATCCTCGAGCGGCACGGCCTGGTGCTGGCTGGTCAGTCCGAGTCACTCGTACCGGCCGATCGAAAGCTCTATGCGCTACGAGATGCGACCGGCACAGTCCCGTCCATCCCGTTGATCGCCTCCTCGATCATGTCGAAGAAACTGGCCGAAGACCTCGATGGCCTCGTCCTCGACGTCAAAGTCGGACACGGTGCCTTTATGAAAGACGTCGAGTCGGCCCGGAAGCTGGCGGAGACCATGGTCGGAATCGGATCTGCCCACGGCACAACGACAGTTGCCTACCTGACGAGCATGGACGAGCCGCTTGGCTTTGAGGTTGGCAACGCCAGCGAAATTGTCGAATCCATCGCTGTCCTGCGCGGTAACGGACCCGACGACCTCACCGAAGTCACCATGGTGCTGGCTGCCGAGATGCTCGTTCTCGGCAAGATTGACGACTCGGTGGAGGCAGCTAGACAACGCCTTACCCGCACCGTTGAGTCTGGATCGGCTCTCGAGCTGTTTGGCAAGGTGATCGAAGCCCAGGGCGGAGACCCGCGTGTCATCGACGATCAGTCCCTTCTCCCGTCCGCCAGTCACACCTTCGAGCTCAAGGCACCCAAATCCGGAAGCGTACGCGGCGTCAACGCCCTGGCCGTCGGTCGGGCGGCCATGCGCCTCGGCGCAGGACGCGAAACCAAGGAGGACATGGTCGACCCGGCGGTCGGTATCTCTTTGCGGGCCAAGACCGGCCACACAGTCGAAATCGGCGAGCCAGTGGCCGTACTCCACTTCAACGATCATGATCGAGTTGAAGCCGCGTTGGCACTCCTTCGAGACGCCTGGGATATCGGGGATCCAGCCGGTCCAGCCCCGCTCGTCATCGAGCGTATTTCGTCCTAGCCAAGACACAACCCGGATTCTGCAAGTCGGTGAACAACCGTTAACATCGTGGGCACTACTCGTTTGCAAGGAGCCCGCATGAAGGTCGCAGTTTGCGTCAAGCAGATCCCCGATCCGGCGTCACCATACGAACTGGACCCGGTCACCCACAACCTCGTTCGCCCCAATGAGCAGGTCCTCGACGACACCGACCGTTACGGCGTCGAAGTCGGACTCCAAATTGCCGGTGAGACGGACGGCGAAGTCACCCTCGTTTCGATGGGCCCGTCCGGGAACCTCAACGGTATCCGCCAGGCTCTAGCGATGGGCGCCAACGGGGCGATTCTCGTCGACGATGAAAACCTCAAGGGAGCAGATTCGCTCACCACTGCCAAGATTCTGGCTGCAGCGATCGCTCCGGAATCGTTCGACATCGTGATAGCCGGAACCGAATCAACCGACGGATACTCAGGAATCTTGCCGCAACAGTTGGCGGAACTGCTCGGAGTACCGGCCTTGACCTACGCCAAGAAAATTGAACTGGACGGGTCGACGGTGCGCATCAACCGGCAGACCGCCACTGGCTTCGACACCGTCGAAGCCCCCACCCCGGTCGTGGTGACGGTGACCGCCGGTGTTGTTGAGCCTCGCTACCCGACGTTCAAGGGCATCATGGATGCCAAGAAGAAGCAGGTCGACACCAAAACGGCCACCGACCTCGGAGTTGAGATCAAAGTCGATCAGCGGATCGTCATGGTCGTCCCTTCCCCGTCCCGGTCCGGCGGACAAATCGTGGTAGACGACGGCGACGGTTACAAAAAGATTGTTGCCATGCTCGAACAAGCGAAGGTGATCTAGATATGGCCTGGATATTCATCGAAGAAACCGCCTCAGGTCCCGCGCCAGTCGGACTTGAGATTCTCTCTAAGGCGCGTGAGCTTGGATCCTCGACGGTGATCTACTTCGGCACCGGCTCGGACTCCGCCTTTGCAACCCTCGGCGAATACGGCGCAACCGAGGTGTTCCATCTGGTCCCGGCGGAAGGCTCAACTGGCATTGCCAGCGCCGCCAGCGCCATCGCCACTCTGGTTGGCGAGCACCACCCTGACGCGATTCTGTTCGGGCAGACCTACACGGATCGCGACGTCGCCGGGCGACTGTCGGCCCGTCTCGATCGCACCATCATCTCTAACGGGATCGATGTAGCGATGGATGGTGGGGTGGGTGTCACAACCGAACTCTTCGGCGGTACCCAGCTGGTCACGACCATGTTCGACGGTGACGGACCCCACCTAGTTCTGTTGCGACCCAAGTCGTTCCCGGCCGAACCATCGGGCGGTCCCGCTCCCACCGTGACAACCGTGTCACTCCCTGATGCCGGTCATGCCGGCTCCGCCAGGGTGACTGGCTCGTTCGTGGAGGAGTCACAGGGTCCCAAGCTCGAAGAGGCGGCCGTGATCATCGCAGGCGGTCGGGGGCTCGGAAGCGCAGAAGGCTTCGAACTCATCGAAAAGGTCGCCGCCCCGCTCAAGGCAGCGACGGGAGCCACTAGGGCGATCGTGGACGCCGGCTGGGTTCCTTATTCCAAGCAGGTTGGCCAGACCGGCAAGACCGTCAAACCCGATGTCTACATCGCCTGCGGCGTGTCGGGAGCGATGCAACACCTGGTCGGTATGAAGGATTCGAAGATCATCATCGCCATCAACAAAGACGAAGAAGCCCCCATATTTGGGGTCGCCGATCTCGGCATCGTCGGTGACGTTCATCAGGTCTTGCCCAAACTGATCGAAGCCCTCGAGAACCGATAAAAACTGCCATCAACCCAATCGAGAGCCGGCGTCTAACCGGCGCCGGCCTTCTTGATGTTGCGTTCAGGTTTCGAGCGTAAATCCGTACGGGAGCAACTCGGTGTGTGGATGAGATCGACTCTCTCCGACCGCGGTCGTCACGATGACCCTCGTTATACCGAACTCGTTGATCAGCTGTCGACAGTTGCCACACGGATACGCACCGTCCAGAGAATCGGCATCGATGCAGGCAACCGCAATCGTCGACATCGAGCGCTCCCCCTCTGCAACCGCAGTGGTGATGGCGTTCGCTTCCGCACAGATTGAACTTCCATACGCGGAGTTCTCGACATTACATCCAGTGACGATTTCTCCGCTGGCGGTCAGGATCGCTGCTCCCACCCGGAAAGAAGAGTACGGGGCGTAGGCTTGTTCGGCAGCCCGCCGGGCAGCTGCTACCAGGACGGCATCGTTCTCGACATGCATCAGGAATCCGCCAGCAACGCGTCGACAAATGCGGTCGGTTCGAATCGAACAAGATCGTCGACACCTTCGCCGACACCAATGAATTTCACGGGGACCCCCAATTCATGTTCAACCGCGATGGCGATGCCTCCCTTGGCAGTTCCGTCCATCTTGGTAAGCACAATACCCGTGACCCCGACTGCTTCCATGAATTGTTTGGTCTGAGCCAGGCCGTTCTGCCCGGTGGTGGCATCCAGGACGAGCAGCACCTCGTCAATAGATCCGGCTTCGCGCTCCAACACCCTGACGATTTTGGTCAGCTCGGCCATAAGGTTGGATTTCGAGTGCAGTCGGCCGGCGGTATCGACGATCACCGCCCCTTTGCCACGAGTCTTGGCTGCCTGATACGAATCGTGAGCCACCGAAGCCGGATCCGAGCCGGGGGCGGCCGTGATGATCTCGACTCCCACCCGGTTGGCCCATGTTCGGAGTTGGGTATCGGCTGCGGCCCGAAAAGTATCGGCTGCGCCCAAAATCGAATCGGTTCCTTCTTCTCGCAATCGAGCGGCAAGCTTGGCGATCGTGGTGGTCTTGCCGACTCCGTTGACGCCAACCACAACGATCACGGCAGGGTGGTTGATCCGCCGGATCGCCCGGTCGGGACCGTCCAACGTCGCCAACAGTTCGCGACGGAGAGCCGCCCTGGCTTCGTCACCTGTCTCGGGACGGGCGGCTCGAACCTTCTCAACGATCCGGGTACTCATATCCACACCGAGGTCCGCCGCAATGAGGGCTTCCTCAAGGCCGTCGTAGAGGTCGTCGGCAGGCGACGCAAGCGCATCCCGAAGGCGCGTACCGAGAGATGTCCGGGTCTTGGACAGTCGGTCGGCCAGCGAAGCAGTCGCGGCCGGTATCCGTTTTGTCGACGGGGCTGGCCCGACCGACGGGGGGCTCGCCTGGCGGTTTGAATGGCGGTTGCTACGACGACGCAGCGTGTAAAAGGCGCCCCCGCCGACAATGAGAATGGCGGCGACGACCAGAATGACGGTCAGAGTTGTGTCCATGGCCATGAGGTTACGCGTCTTCGAAGGCCAGCTGACCGCTCATCTTCTTAGCGACGACTTGAGACGATCCGCCTGGTTCCATGGTCACCCCGTACAGAACGTCTGCACACTGCATGGTCTGCTGCTGATGGGTAACAATCATCAGCTGAGCTGAATCGCGGAAGTTGTCGACCAGGTCGAGGAACCGATGGAGGTTGGCGTCATCGAGGGCAGCTTCGACTTCGTCCATAATGTAAAACGGGCTCGGTCGTGCCTTGAATACCGCAAAGAGGAACGCCAGAGCAGCGAGCGATCGTTCTCCACCCGATAACAGCTGAAGCCGGCTCACTTTCTTGCCGAGCGGCTGCGCCTTGATGTCAACCCCGGTGATGAGCGGGTCGTCCGGGTCGGTAAGCACCAGTTGGCCACGCCCGCCGGGGAAGAGGATGGCGAAGTGTTCTTCATAGAACTCGGCTACCTGGTTGAACGCGGCTGTGAACAACTCAACGATCTGGTCGTCGACGGCTTTTATCACCGTCCGTAGCTCATTACGAGCTTGCTCCAGGTCGTCCAGCTGTGCCTGCATAAACTCGTATCGCTCGTTGAGTTCGCGGTATTCGGAGGCAGCGAGTGGGTTGATCGGACCCATCCGACGGAGTTCACTCTCAAGCGTCGTGAGTCTGGCGCGCAAATCGGCATCTTGGGGCAGGTCGGGTCGAAGAGCACCAAGTGCCTGGTCTTCAGTAGCGTCGGCATCACGACGAAGAGTCTCAGCTGTCGATTCGAGCCGAACCCGCAGCTCGGCGAGTTCAATGCCAAGCACCGACAACCGATCTTTATTGGCAGCAATCGTACGTTGGAGTTCGTCGCGTCGCCCGCGGGCGTCCCGCAGTTTGCGACCCGCCTCCCCAGCCTCCTCACGCAACGTAACCTGACGGGCTCGCAGGGTCCCGATGTGCTCCCGGACGATCTCTAGTGCCTGGTGAGCTTGGGCTTCCACCTGTTGCAGGT
Organism: uncultured Acidimicrobiia bacterium; assembly: GCA_965363765.1. Classification (GTDB taxonomy): domain Bacteria; phylum Actinomycetota; class Acidimicrobiia; order Spongiisociales; family JAENVV01; genus JAENVV01. The sequence goes on along the minus strand of CBDTUI010000009.1, from coordinate 21,865 downwards.
GCGCTATTTCGGCCGGATCGACCGGGTTGGCCTGGAGTTCAGTCGACTCATCCGAAACCTCACTAAGGCGGCGTTCCAGCATCGCCCTACGCTCAACGATCGCTCCGAGCGCAGCCGCTAACTCCTGGGAAGCAAGCCTCGCTTCATCACGACGGTGGGCGACCTCGCTACGGCGCTCGGCGAGGGCCTTCCAGGCCTTCTCACGGTCGGCTTCTTCCCCCTCAAGCGCTGCCAATCGTTCCTCAAGGCGAACAATCTGTTCTTCTCGCTCCGACGCCGACTCGGCTAGCGCGGTCCGTCGGCTCTCCAAGCGAGCGATCTCTTCGACTAGACCATCACGAGACCGCGACAGGCGACCGAGTGCTTCCGTCGTGCCGGCCAGCCTTGCCTCGACCTGTTCAAGAGTGACGCGAGCTTGCTGCTCGGCTGTCTTGGCCTGCTGATGTTCGCGGTGCGACGTGGCATGGCGACTTCGAGTTCTGGCCGCCTCTTGCTCGGCTTTTTCGAGGTCCACCTGGGCAACCTCGAGCATCGCCGGAGTGGCACCGTCCGGATGTGCAATCTTGATGCCGAACCGGGTGATCAAATCTCCTTCGGGAGTTACGACCCGCACGTCCGGGTGCCGCTGCACGATCTCCCAGCCAGACGACCAGCCTTCGGCAAGCAACACGTCACCGAACAAGGCTCCGGCCAGGGATTGGTCAGTATTCGGTCCGAGTACGTCGGTCAGAGTCTGCAGCCCCCACGAGGCTGCCACCTCGGTCGCTCCTGTCCCACGGAGATCCGCCGGGGTGACCATAGGAAGTCCGCCAAAACCCTCGGACTTCAAATCACCGACGACCGACCCAAGACCCGAGGCGGTGCTGACCGTCAAGGCGTCTGCCCACGGCCCCAGGGCTGCATCGACGGCCGCAGCGTATTCGGCCGGAATGTCGAGCGCCGCCCCGATCGGACCGGTCACCTGAGGGGAAGCCTCAGCGCGTTCGCGCGCAGCCGGGTCGGCGAGTCCGGCGACCGCACCTTCGAGTGCCTCGGCTCGGGCTGTGGCCGACGCCAACCGCAGCTCTGCAGCCTTGAACTCGGCTTCGGCTGTTTCCAGCTGTACTAACTCTTCAGCGGCGGCCTGGTTGGTGGAAACATGACTCGTATGAGCAAGTCCCTGCTCGATATCGAGGTCAAGAATGTCTGTGTTGGCGCGATCGATTTCGGCTTTCTCTCGATCAACCTGTGCGGCCAGCGCATCGAGCCGCTTGCTGATCTGGTCTCGCTCTCGACGATCACGATCGTTGGCCGCCTGACTTGAACGCAGATCGCCGCGGACAATAGCTATCGCTCCTTCGGCGGGCATCGCTTCTTGCTCGGCGAGCGACCGTTCCTCATCTTCGAGCAACGCCAGAACCCGAGCCGACCGCTCGGCGGATTCGGTGTATGCAGCCTGGTCTTCAATGGAGAGAGCAAGGTTGATCTTGAGCTCCTCGGCTTCGGCAGCGAGATCGCTGCGCCGTTCGCCGGCTCCTTCCAGCCGGCCCATAAGACTCCGGCACCGCTCTGCTGCAATGGTCGTAATCGAGCGCAAACGTTCAGCTGTTGTCTCGAGGCGGGCAGCCGCGGCGGTGTCACGATCGAGGGTCTGGCCTGCGACCCCTGCCGCGTCTGCCAGTTTCTCCAGGGAGCCCTCGATCTGGTCGAACTCCCGAACTGTGAGGGCAACCGATTCGTTCCCGACGGTCTCCTCAGTGGTTGCTTCGGCAATCCGACGAGTGATACGGCGCAGTTCCTCGCCACCCAGAAAAAGACGTAGCCCGTGAATTTCAGACCTAACTCCCTCATACCGCTCGGCGTCCTCAGCCTGGCGTTTGAGGGGGCGGATCTGGCGCTTGAGTTCTTTCAGAATGTCCGCGAGGCGGAGCACATCGGCGTCGGTCCGTTCCAGCCTCCGAATCGACCGGTCTTTGCGCTGGCGGTGCTTGAGGATCCCGGCGGCCTCCTCAATTATGGCTCGGTGTTCATCACCTTTTGCGTTGAGGACCGCATCAAGCTGACCCTGGCCAACAATGACGTGCTGATGGCGCCCGACCCCTGAATCAGCAAGCATTTCCTGGACGTCGAGCAGTCGGCACGTGACGCCGTTGATCTCGTAATCAGACGACCCATCCCGGTATAGGCGCCGGGTCACTGTAACTTCTGGCAGGTCAAGCGGTAGTTGGCCCGAAGCATTGTCGAAGGTGAGTGAAACCTCAGCCCGCCCCAGGGATGGCCGCATGGCCGTGCCAGCGAAGATCACGTCTTCCATCTTCTCGGTTCGAAGGTTCTTGGTCGATTGTGTTCCCATGACCCAGGCCACCGAATCGACGACGTTCGACTTGCCCGAACCGTTCGGGCCAACGATGACCGTCACGCCCGGCTCAAAATCAATGCGGGTCCGATCCGCGAACGACTTGAAGCCAGTGATTTTCAGAGACTTGAGATACACGTAATTACATCCCTGTGATTAGACCGGAAAGAGGATATCACGCCAGAACTGTTGTGTGCTTGCCCATCAGACCTGACAGACCGGACACCAGAAGCTCGAACGCCCCCCGAGGACCGTGCGCATTATGAGCGCCCCACATGCCCGGCAGGACTCTCCTTCCCTGCCGTAGACCCGCAGGCGACTCGTGTATTCGCCCGCCCGCCCGTCCGGGAGCAGATACGCCAGGTCGTCCAAGCTGGTCCCGCCATGCTTGAGTCCGGCCTTGAGCACCGGCCCGATCGCCGAACGAATCGCCTTCACCTCGTCGACCGAAAGGCTCCCGGAGGGCCGATCCCCCCGGACTTTCGCCCGGGACAGCACCTCGTCAGCGTAGATGTTGCCAAGACCGGCCAGAAAGCGTTGGTCAAGGAGCAGCGTTTTGATTGCGACTTTGCGTCCGGCCATGGCTCCCCCGAGCCGCCAGGCAGTTGGCAGAGCATCCAGGGCGTCGGGACCCAGCGAGCCGATCGACGATAGGGCGACCTCGTCTGGGGTGTGGGCCGCCACAAATCCGAACGTGCGGGGGTCGACGAGGCGAATCTCCATTCCGGCATCTGTTAGGAACACGACGTTGGTGTGAGGGTCGCGCGGTTCACCGGGAGTCTTGATCTGGAATTTCCCAGACATGCCGAGGTGCAGAATCAGGGTGATGTCACCTTCGACGTCACCGACCATGAACTTGCCGATGCGCCGGAGACGAAGCAGGCGACGACCGGTCAATCGGTCGATGACATCGTCGGGGCGGACGTTGCGCCTCGTCATCCGGGGCCGTCCGATCTCGACCGAGTCGAATCGCCGGCCTTCCATGACAGGCGCCAGCGAACGCCTGGTGGTTTCGACTTCTGGTAGCTCTGGCATCAGTTCTTAGATCGAGTCGAGGGCTTCGGCAGCGGCGGCCTGCTCGGCTTCCTTCTTGGATTTACCCTCACCGGTCCCGGCTGGTTTGCCATCGACTTCCAACTGCGCTGCGAACGTTTTGGCATGATCAGGCCCCGACTCGGTTACCCGGTATCGAGGTCGGAGACCACGAATGGCGAGTTCCTCCTGGAGTCGGGTCTTGTAGTCGCGTTTGCCTGGTTCGGCTGCCCTGGCTGTCACCAGTGGCTTCCACAGGCCAAGAATCACTGCTCGGGCGACGTCGATTCCGCCGTCGAGGTACACCGCCGCGATCAGAGCTTCCATAGCGTCGGCCAGGATCGAGGCCTTTTTGCGGCCACCGGACGCTTCTTCACCGCGGCCCAGCGACAGGTTCGATCCGAGGTCGAGGCTGCGAGCCAATACGGCGAGTTCGTCGCGGTTAACGACGGCCGCCCTGACCTTGGCCATCGTGCCTTCTCGCAGGTCTGGGTACGTCAAATACAAGTAGTCGGTAACGACCAGTTGCAGAACGGCGTCGCCGAGGAACTCCAAACGTTCATTGTCATCTCCAGCCGGCCCTTCGGCTGCAAACGACCGATGCAACAGGGCGTGTTGCAGAAGCCCTTTATCGGCGAAGGCATAGCCGAGCCGCATCTGGAGATCGTCGAGCATCAGGATTCCGAACCGAGCCGACTGGCGATCTCGTTGACGAGCCCCCGCCGGGCCCCATCCGCAGCCATTTCACAGGCGTTGGCGATGCCTTTGGCGGTGGCAGAGCCATGCCCGATCACCACCACACCTTTTGAGCCAACCAGATGGGCTCCATTGTCGGCCGACATGGCTTCAGCGAGTCGCTTCAGGTGAGGGGTAACCTCGGCCCGTCCCGCATCCGACAGTTCACGAGCGACATCCGAGAACATGCCGAGAGCGATACGGATCATCCCCTCGGCCGTCTTAAGCGCAACGTTGCCGGTGAATCCATCGGTGACAAACACATCGGCGATGTCGTTGGCAAGGTCGCGACCTTCGACGTTGCCGACGAAGTTGACCGCCGGATCCCATTCCAAAAGGTCGTAGGCGGCCCGTTCCAGATCACGCCCTTTCCCTCGTTCCTCCCCGATCGTCAGCAGCCCAACGCGGGGGTTGTCACATCCCATGTAGACCCTGGCCACCTGACTTCCCATGATGGCGAACTGGTTGAGGTGTTCCGGCTTGCAGTCGGGATTTGCTCCGCTGTCGAGGACGACGGTCGGCTTGACCGGAGTGGGAAAGATCGTGGCGATCGCCGGTCTGAGAACTCCAGGGAGGCGTCCGATCACAATGGCCGCCGCAGCCAGGGAGGCGCCAGTCGATCCGGCCGAAACCAGGGCATCGGCATCGCCGTCGCGGACCAATTGGGCAGCCCGCACAATAGAGGCGTCAGGCCGCTCACGTATGGCTCGCACCGGATTGTCAGCCATGCCTATCTGCTGGCTGGCATGCACAACAGGAAGGTCAGCTTGATGCTTCGCAAGCTCCGCCCGTATCTGTGACTCGTCGCCCACGAGGACAACGTCAACACCTCGGTCGGCAGCTTGGACCGCACCAGCGACGGTTTCGACGGGGGCATGATCGCCCCCCATCGCGTCGAGCGCTACGCGGGCCAGGGCCGCAACCTACTTGTCGGCAGGAACCGTGACCGTTCGGCCGCGGTAGGTACCGCAGGCTGCACAGGCGCGGTGAGGCAGTTTCGGTTCATGACATTGTGGGCAGGTCGATGGGGTTGGAGTTTCCATCTTCCATTGCGATTTGCGTCGGCGAGTACGCGAACGCGACATTTTTTTCTTGGGGACCGCCACGGCGAACTCCTTACAGGTCTTCGGGGTCTAAAAGCTGAGCCAATATAGCGAAAGGCGACGAACTCACATCATCGTGGCCTTCACACGGCTCCCTATTCAAGTCGGTTCCGCACGTAGAACAAAGTCCGGCGCACTCAACCTCGCAGATCGGTGACAACGGAAGGCTCAGCAGGACTTCGTCTCGGATGGGTTCTTCGATGTCGACAGTGCCGTGATCAGTGATTGGCATGACGTCTTCGGAAGGCGGTTCGGTAGCGTAGAGCTGGCTGAAACTGGCCTTACCGTGGTATTCGAACTCGACCAGACATCGAATACAGGTAGCCGTGGCCAGGTACTCCATCCGACCCGACGCCATGATGTCTCGCACGCCCGCGTCGTACCTGACGACTCCTGTGACAGGTCCATCAAGTTTGGCAGCGTCCATCGCAGCCGTAATGTGAATGGAGACGTCATCCTGGCGGTGGGCGCCTGGTGTGCCGATGAGGTCGGTTATGAGTACCTTCATAGTGCCGCCAGACTACTCCCCGCCGGTTTAATCCAGAATTGGCACGTCACCGGCAGCGGGGCGGGCTTGATGAAACTCTGAACGTGTTTCACGCACCTGGCGGACCAGGTTTCCAAATAGGTGCTCGAGTTGCACAAGACGATCTTCCGAGTAGTCCTCAGCTTGGAGCCGTATGCGGCGCCCCTCCCCTTCGGCGTTACGCACAAGGATGTTCGCTTCCTCAACGGCTTCGGCGACGATGTTGGACTGGGAGACCATCAGATCAGCCTGATGGCGGGCGTTTTCCATGATGGCATGGGCCTTCTGGTTGGTTTGCGTCATGATATCTTTGGACTTTTCGTTGGTCCGCGCCACAAACGCTTCCCGCTCGCGGATCATCCACCTGGCGGCTCGAAGCTCGTCGGGGAACAACGACAGGATCCGCTCGAGATTGGTAATGAACGCCGCTTTGTTGACAAGCACGTTCTGCGAAAGAGGCATCGTCTTGGCCTCGAGCAGCTGCGCAATCAACTCTTCGAGCATCGACTCTATGGCACCGACCTCGGCACTGTCGAGCGGGTCGCTGGCGAGATCTGCGCCAACCCCCGGCATGGGGATAACCTTCGAAAAGACATCCTCCGACTCCATGGTGCTGAGATCGAGGAAGTCCTCGGTTGTTTCGTCACCGATGATGTCTACGAAGTCACCGAGCGGATCGTCGGTTCGGGTCCCCTGGCCACCCGGCTTGTTGAAATCTCCAAAGTCGTTATCAGACATATCGCTACTCCTCTAGTGCGATTTTGACCGACGGAGGTACAAGACCTTCGATCGAGCCACCCAATGAAAATATTTCCTTTACCAATGACGATGAAATGTGCGCCACCCCGGGACTGGTCGGGACGAATACGGTATCGATCGCCGACAGATGTCGATTCATGTGGGCCATCTGGACCTCGGAATCGAAATCGGCCACGCCGCGCACCCCTTTGACGATCAGGTCGGCACCGACCGAGCCAGCCAGCTCGACCACCAGACCAGAAAACGTCATGACCCGAACATTGGAATAATCGGCCAGCACGTCGCTGAGGAGGCCAGCCCGGCGATCAGCACTGAGCCGGGGAGTCTTCGAGGGGTTCGCCACCACGCCGACGACAACATCATCAAACATGCCAGCTGCCCGACTGATCAGGTCGATATGGCCATTGGTTGGCGGATCAAAACTGCCCGCGCACAATGCCACCGTCATGTCGACTCCTTCTGGAAACGCCAAAGTTGTGCACCACCGTATCGCCGCTCGTCGACCAACATGAGGCTTTCCGTTTGTGGGAGCGCTGCGCCCACCTGTCGATGCAACAAAACCAGGCCGTCGGGCGCCACACGGTCGGCGACTTTCGCCATGGTTGCGGCGACGGCGTCGTCAACGTCGGGATAGGGTGGGTCAACAAAAACCAAATCAAACATGTCTTCGCTGCTTCCAAGGAACCGATCGACGTCGACCCCGACCACTTCACCGCCCAGTCCGACCGCTTCGCAGTTACCTCGAAGCGCCACTAGTGCTTTCCGGCCCCGTTCCACGAACACGACTCTTCGAGCACCTCTGCTCAGGGCTTCAAGTCCAATCGACCCGGTACCGGCATACAGGTCGAGAACCTCGGCCCCGACGACCGCAGGACCCAGGGAAGAGAAAATCGCCTCCTTAACCCGGTCCTGCATCGGCCGCGTCGCATTGTCAGCAGGGGCGGTGAGGCGCCTGCCCTTGGCCTGTCCAGCAATAATCCTCATGAGACGAACAGCCACTCTTTGCGGTCCCCCAGCAGCGCCTCGACTTCCTCGCCGATCTCGTCGTCGAGGGAAAGACGCTCCCCCACCAGCGCAAACGCCTCACGCCGGGCATCTACGAGGATGTCCAGGTCTCGCAGCAAGTCTGCAATACGCAGGTCGCCTGCACCCGCTTGGCGGGCCTCGAAGACCGTGCCTTGGCCACGAATCCGCAGGTCCTCCTCGGCAAGCCGGAACCCGTCATTAGTTTCCACCATCGCCCCGATTCGGGCGATACCTTCGTCGGTGGTTGGATCGGCCAGAAGAACGCAATACGAGGCGTGTTCGCCTCGACCTACCCGCCCCCGCAGCTGATGCAGTTGGCTGAGTCCGAATCGTTCGGCGTCCTCGACGACCATCACCGTTGCGTTCGAAATGTCGATACCGACTTCGATCACGGTGGTAGCAACCAAAACGTCAATCTCGCCAGCCCGCATGGCGTCCATGACAACTTCCTTCTCACCCGGTTTCATTTGCCCATGCAGCAGGCCCACCCGCAGACCGTCGAAAACCTCCGACAATCGGGCATGCTCGGCTGTGGCGGAAGCCGCTTCGATCTTGTCGGAGTCCTCGACGAGCGGGCAGACAACAAATGCCTGGTGACCTGCTTTGACCTCGGCCCGAATCAAGTCGTACACCGGACCTAGTTCGTCTTTGCCGATCTCGCTCGTCACGACCGGGGTGCGTCCGGGCGGCATCTCGTCAAGCAGCGAGACATCCAGGTCGCCGTATAGCGTCATCGACAAGGTGCGAGGGATCGGGGTCGCCGTCATGATGAGCAAATCCGGGTCTTGTTCGCCTGCTTTGGCTTTGAGGCTGACGCGTTGGTGGACTCCGAACCGATGTTGTTCGTCGACCACCGCTGCGCCAAGTCGGGCGAACTGAACCCCTTCCTGAATCAAGGCGTGGGTGCCGATGACGAGGTCGACTTCCCCGCTGGATATGGCTTCGAGAACATCCGCCCGCGACGCTTCAGCCTTGCTGGACAACTCGGCATTCGAGCCGGTGAGGAGCGCCACGGTCACCGGGTGTTCAGTCGATACCGTCCGCGGCTGGGGTACCGGATCGAACAGACTCGTCTGGTCGCCTTCTGGCACTGCGGCCATCCCCGCCCCCTCGAGAAGGTCGCACACACCGAGGTAGTGCTGAGCGGCGAGCACCTCGGTGGGCGCCATGATGGCTCCCTGATAGCCCCCTGCGACGACCAGGAGCAGCGTGGCAACCGCCACAACGGTTTTACCAGAGCCGACTTCGCCCTGGAGCAACCGATGCATCGGGTGTTCCGAAACCAGGTCGTCGAGGATTTCGTCAAGAACTCGGCTCTGAGCACCAGTCGGCGAGAACGGCAACCCGGCCAGGAACGCATCGACCAGGCGATGATCCTGTTGGTGGGTAATGCCAACCGCTGTGTCCGCCCGCTGGTTCTTCATCAGTGCCAGCCCGACCTCGAGGCGGAAGAATTCGTCAAACACCAGGCGGCGTCGCGCCGCGCCAACTTCGCCAAACACCTCGGGGAAGTGGATCGACCCGAATGCCGCCTGTCGGTCCATGAGATCTAGCCGGTCAAGCATCGACTCGGGAAGGGGGTCGGTCATAGGGAACGAACGCTGAAGGGCGTTGTGCATGGCCCGTCGAATGTGTCCTGGTCCGACTTCTCCGACCGAAGGGTGAATCGGCACGACCCGACCCGTGACGAGCGACTCACTCGCTGAACCCAGCACATCGGCGACCGGTGATTTCATCTGCAAGCGACCGCGATACCGCTCAACCTTGCCAGACAGCGCCACCTCGGCCCCCTCACGCAACTGCTGGGCACGAAACACCTGGTTGAACCACGTTACGTTGAGGATCCCGACCCCATCGGTGCAAACCGCGTCGACGATGGAGAGATTCTTGCGGACCCGCCGGACGCTGACCTTTTGGACCGTGACGATCACGGTAACTTCTTCGCCGATCGCAACGTTGGACAATTCGATCTGGGTCGAACGGTCAACATAACGACGCGGAACGTGCAGAAGGAGATCGGCTACTGACTCAACGCCACCCTTTTGCAGGGCCGCCCCGCGCTTGCCTGACAGACCGGACACTTTCGTCACGGGTACTGTGCATAGGTAGGCGAGGCTGCGTTCACTCATGGACGCATTGTGCCAGTAGATCGTAACAACTTCGGTCATCATGGCACCGTTGAGCATTTTTCTCAGTCGCTGACCGCTGCTACGATTCCCCGCCGATCGAGGAGATCTCACATGGCAAATCGTTGCGAAATCTGCAGCAAGGAGCCCACGTTCGGTAAGAAAGTCACTTTCTCGCATAAGCGCTCCAGCCGGACCTGGACCCCAAACATCCAAAAAGTACGTGTCAAGCACGGGACCAACACCCGTCAGGCTCGTGTCTGCACCTCCTGCCTGAAGGCCGGGAAGGTAGAGAAGGCCTAAATGCAGGGAATCGTCAAGCTGTACGACCCCGTCACGGGCGCTGGCATCGTTGTCAGCGACAGCGACCGACGAGAAATCCTGCTGCGCGCCGGCACCCTGCGTGGCTCGGTATTCCGGTCACTACGGCAGGGTCAGCGCATTGTCTTTGAGGTTGTTGATGAAGGCGACCAATCGTTCGCGTCAAACATTCGGCTCGGCGTCGACGGGTCATAGACCCTCCCTCTGCGCGTAGACTGCGCTCTCAAAAGGAGATCACATGGTTGAAGCGTATTTACTGGTTCAGAGCGAAGTCGGACGAGCTGCTCATGTGGCGACAGAAGTGCGGAAGATCCCTGGCGTGCAATCCGCCGACGACGTAACCGGCCCCTATGACGTCATCATCAAGGTAAGCGCCGACGACGTCGACCAGCTCGGCAAACTGGTAGTTGCCCGGGTCCAGGCTGTTGAAGGCATTACCCGCACCTTGACGTGCGCAGTCGTTAACCTCTAACCCACCCAACGCCTCTTCTTGAGGTGCTATCCCAACTTTGAGGCAATGGTGCCTGCGCTCCGCAGCGCCGTGCCGTCGGCGCCTGCAGTCGTGTACTGGGTTGGAGGCAAGGAGCGCACCTCGTCAACCATATCTCCTAATAGCTGGGCTCGACCGATGGGCGGGTCGACCCACAGGTAGCCGGCGAGGCTTCCAGGGATAGTGTTTACCTCGTTGACGTAGATAACCCCATCGTGAGCGAGGAAGTCGATCCGAGCGATCGAACGCAGGCGCGCCAGTGCAACAACCTGAACGGCCATTCGCCTAATCGTGGCTGCATCTTCGTCGGGGAGCTTGGCGGGAAGATCTCGCTTGGCAGCATCCATCCCTCCATCACCCTCAAGGTATTTTTGGGCGTAGTCGTAGATCTGATCAGCGTCTCGTAGCGGAGCTTCGATAGCAGACGTTTCCACATCTGGATAGGTCCGAACCGCGATGTTCAAATCTTGCGAACCAGCCAGGAAAGGTTCCAGGACGGCGCCTTTGGTCATGTGTGGCGATGTCTTCAGCAAGGCCAGGGCTGTGTCGTAGTCATCGACCACACTGATTCCAATTGATGAGCCTCCATAGCGAGGTTTAATAATGTACGGGCCCGAGAAAGTAGGTGCCGGACCGCCAACGAGTAGCCGGGGCAGGCTGGGTAACCCGGCGGAGGCGACGAGGCCACCAAACGCCAGCTTGTCCATGCCGAGCGCCGATGCCGACGAGTCAGGCCCGGTATACCGCATTCCGGCCAGGTCGAACAGGCCCTGCAAGGTTCCGTCCTCGCCTGGACCGCCATGACACGCATTGAGAACGACGTCGATATCCAGGCGCTTTTTCTTTGACAAGAAGCCTCCGCCCGGTTCGGCCTCGAACCGAAGCGGCTTGGCTCGACCCGGCACTCCCTGGGCGAAATCTTTGGCTTCTGATGCCGGGTCAACCGCAAACCATTGTCCGGTCTTCGTCCAGTAGATGACGTCGGTCTCTCGACCGACGGTACCTAACGCCCGGGCGGCTTGCAGCCCGGTCAGAATCGAAATGTCATGCTCGGGAGACGGACCTCCGAAGACGACGGCTGGTCGCGGGCTCATTGAGTACTCCTAAGGATGATGATCAGGTAGGTCGTTTTCATAGAGCACGGCATCGCCCGATACGAGATTCTCTCGCACCCACGCCACTGCCGCATCTCGTGACGAAACCACGATAACCGGAAGCGAAACCTTCGCCGCTCCTTCCAGAAGGGCAGCCCGATTCGTCTTGGCAACCACGATCATCTGATCCGCCACCGCTGCCGCATCGCTGGCGAACCGCACGTTTTCGGAAGCCTGCAGGTTGCCCAGTTCAACCATGCCCGGGGTAACCACCACCCTGCGGCCAGTACCGACCGATGCGAGGCGATCGAGCGCGGCACGGGCGCCAGCGGGGTTGGAGTTGTAGGTGTCATCGACAATCACGACCCCGGCGTCAGAAGTAAAGACGCTCTGACGGTGATCGGGCGTCTCGGCCCCTTCCAGGGCTTCGCCAATCTGGTCGAGTGGCAGATCCAAACCGACCAGGACACCGATTGCGCAGGCCAGGTTGGTGAGCAGGGGAAGGACCGGAACCGTTCCCACCTCCGACCCGGCCACGGTGACTGCCGCCCGGTCGCCCCTGACCGCCAGTTGAACATCGGCATCGTTGGTTCCCTTGGCTGACACCCGGATGACCCGTTTACCAACGATCGAACCGGCGAGTTTGGCGAGGCGATCATCGTCGACATTGAGCACGACGACCGGAGCCGCTGCGAATATCTCCGATTTGGCTTCCACGACCCGATCGATCGAACCGAACCGCTCGAGATGGACCGGTCCGATAGCGGTGAGGACCGCAATATCAGGCGCCACCCACGCACACATCTCGGCAATCTCGCCAGGACCGTAGGTGCCCATTTCTGCCACGAAATAGCGTGTGCCATCACTCAGATGTTCGTTGATCGCCCTGGCGAGTCCCATCTTGTTGTTGAAGCTGGCCGGGGTAGCCACCGTAGGGGCGTGGTGCCCAAGCAATCGGCGTACGTATTCCTTTGTGGTGGTCTTTCCATACGACCCGGTGATCGCTACGACCGTCGGGGCGACAGACGTAACCCGGGCGGTTGCCTGGTCAATCCATTTCTTCTGAGATCTCATCTCATAAGGCCACATCATCGCCAACGCCACGTCGATGACCAGTGGGAGTGCGACCACTTCGTAGGCGAGGAGCCCGATCGATCCAGTTATGCCACCGATTGCCACCATCACTGCCCAGAGGCCCCCGCTGGTAAGAGCCACTCGTCGAAGCCGATCAGTCCACATGAGCGGCGACGACGTACCCTTGATCGACAGGCCGACCGGGCCGACCAGAACGCACACCAACGTGACACTGCCAGTCAACAAGGGGAAGACCCCGACAAGTGCCAGGGCGGCGCTCGTGGCGGCAACTGCGAGAATGACGGTATTGGTGATGTCGATAAACCACCACCGGTTCGCAAACATCGCCACCGACCACGGCAGGTAATGCTCGCGTTGAGCAACTCGTAACCACCGGAGCGAGGACACAACGCCCACCAGAGTTGCCACCGCCACGAACACGCCACTCATGCGAGTAGCTCCCGAATCAGTCCGGCGACGACTTCCGGCTGCTCGGCCATCACATGGTGGCCGACGCCCTCGAGCACCCGCAGTTCGACGTCGGCTCCCCTGGCCTCGATGCGTTCAAACACCACTCGAGCCAAATCGACCGGAGCGGCCGAGTCGTCGGAGCCCCACAGCATCCGCACGGGAATCTGGAGGCCATCCAATTGAGCTTCATATGTCTCATTTACGACCTTGACGAACACTTCTCGCATCACTCCGCTCGTGGCCCGATAATCCGCCGAGCCATACTTCTGTCGATACGCCTCCATCTGGCGTTCTGAGATGATTCCTAGCCGGTGCAGCCGGCGGGCAGCGCGAAAGGCTATCGCCGGTTTGGTCGTTCCGGTCCTGCGCACGAGTGGCACACCGATCAGGACGAGCGCTCGCATCGGAAGATCCTGAGCCAAATGCACGGCCACCCGGCCACCAAAAGAATGAGCGACCACTACCGGTGGGGCTGGAAAGCTCGCCCAGACGTCTCGGAGAGCTGCGGCGTACTCGGGCGAACCCCAGGCGCATGGCGGCGCCGGGGATCTCCCGAATCCAGGAAGATCAACCGAGACAGCCGGCAGACCGTCCAACACCTGCTTGAAATCGGCACTGCTCCTCCCCCACCCGTGCAGAGCCAGCACCTGGGGGGCCTCGCTGGTGACTTCGGCAAAAATCGCCCCACCGCCGAAAACTTTCAGTGCCACGCCAAAACATCCGATAGCGTCTGTAGGTGCCTGTGCTCAGGAATCATGGCGGGCAGGTTACCCTGACCGGGGAGAGGAACCGACTATCGCCGTTCATCTAACACATCAGCAGCGAAGAGAGATTCTGGCTCCGTTTCGTGCCAGGCTGTGGAGAATCGCTATCGGAGCGGTTTGGTTCCTCATGGCTTTGACGACGTTTGGGGCATACCGGCTCAACGTCCCTCTCAGCGAACCGCGACTGTGGGGCCCGGTGATCGCCGTTTCGATCACGTTCGGGATCCTGCCTTTCATCCCCTGGGAATCCGCCCTCCAGCGGGTCGGCGGCGAAGTCCTCATGGGACTGAGCGCCATTCTTGTCATAGCCGGTCTCGCACTCCTCTCGACCCTTGCCCCGATTCGCACGCTCGTCTTTATCGACTACTTCGCGGTTATTTCGTTCACTGCAGCCCTCGGTGGAAGGTGGATCCACTTTTCGGCAACCACCATCCTGCTCACTCTCAATGTTGTGATGCCGTACGCCTTCGGGCAGGACCTTGTCCCGAGTGACGACCGCATCGTCCAGAGCGCCACGCTGATCGTGGTTGCCATTGTCCTCAGTGCCGTCACAGGTGAGTTTCGATGGGAGGCCTATCAGGGACACACTCGTGAACTCGAACTGAGACGGCGCGAATCACGGATGGAACGACTCTACGACGTGTCTCGGACGATGGCCGACGGCCACAGCCTCGGCGACGTTCTTCCCACGCTGGTAGGCAAGATCGGACGTTTCCTCGAAGCACAACTCGGCTTCGTATTGCTCCACCAACCGCGTTTCGGTTCCCTGGTTGTCGTCAGTCCCATCTGGACTTCGGGCAACGAGTTAGACATTGGCGACTATGACATGTCCGTACGCGACCGTGGATTTCTGACGTCCGTTTTCCTCAATCGTGAGTCAGCCCACTACGAACCGGCAACCGAACCGGCAGCTGGCCTTCTTTCTGAGCTCGGGATCGCTACTGCCATGGCGGTGCCCTTGATGGTCGATCAACGACCGCTGGGCGTACTCGTGGTCGCCGACAAACTCAGCGGCGACTTTACCGACGACGACCTGGAGATGTTCGAATCGCTCGCGGCGCCAGCCGCCCTCATCCTGGCCCAATTGGAGCGCTACGAAGCCGCCGCTGAGACCTCAAGACGCATGGAAGAGCTCGCACAGATGAAAACCGATTTCGTGAGTGTGGTCAGCCATGAGCTGCGGACACCCTTGACATCTATAATCGGTTCTCTCGCCACCCTGGCTCGTCCCGAACTGATGCCGCCAGTACCGGCGGCACGCAACCTGCTGCAGTCGGCTCGAACCCAATCGGATCGTCTCCGCCGCCTTATTGAGGACCTTCTTATGGTGTCGCGTATCGATAACAACGCCCTACCTCAACACCCGGTGCCGGTGAATCTCCGCTCGTTCGTCCGCGAAACTGCTGCCCTTATCCCGGGCACTGAAGGTCTGATTCGGTCGACGGTGCACAAGGACGTCACGCTCGAGGTCGACCCCGATCACCTCGGCCGCATCCTGCGCAACCTCATTGAAAACGCCCTCAAGTATGCACCCGACGAAGTCATCGATGTAGGCGCCCAGCAAACGGGAACCACAGTGCGGATCCAGGTCATCGACCACGGCCAGGGCATCCACGAAGACTTGCGAGACGTAGCCTTCGAACGCTTCGCCCAGCTCGCCCCTGCCTCCACTCGCATCCAGGGTGGGACCGGCTTAGGCCTGTGGATCGTTCGTTCGTTGACTGAGGCAATGGGTGGACTCATCGCCCTCACTGACACACCGGGCGGCGGAGCTACCTTCACCGTTACGTTGCCTGTGCGGGCGGGTTTTATGACCAATCGCACGGACCCCGAGTTCGCTCCGCTCAGCAACGTACCGGGACGCCCTTCAGCTCGCGACTAGTTCGTCTACTCCCCGGGAACGGCGGCGATAGCATTAAATCCACCGTCGACGTGAACGATCTCACCTGAGGTCATCATCGCCCAGTCCGACATCAACACGCAGGCCATCCGGGCTACTGGCTCGGGGTCGGTTGGATCCCATCCCAACGGAGCTCGGGTCTCCCAGATCGCTTCGAACCCTTTGAACCCTGGGATCGATTTGGCGGCCACGGTGCTGAGCGGTCCGGCCGCCACCGCATTCACTCGTATCTTGTCGCCGCCGAGATCGCGCGTGAGGTAGCGGGTCACGGTCTGCAGAGCCATCTTGGCCACGCCCATCCAGTCGTACACCGGCCAGGCTTTCGAGTTGTCAAAATCAAGAGTGACGATCCCGCCCCCGCCGGCCGCCTGCATTAGCGGGCGCAACCCAACCGCCAGCGTTTTAAGCGAAAAGGCAGAGGTGATGAAAGCTATTTGCGCACTCTCGGGGGTTGTGTTGAGGAAGTTCCCACCTAGGGCGTCTTCCGGAGCGTAGGCAATGGCATGGAGGGCACCATCGACCCTTCCCCATTTGGCGGTCAGCGCCGCGACCAGGGACTCCATATCGGCCGGGTTGTTGATATCGAGCTCAAGTACCTCGGCAGGATGGGGTAATCGCGCCGCGGTCCGCTCTGTGAGCCGCCGACCACGCCCGAACCCGGTCAGCACCAGCTCGGCTCCTTCTTCTTGAGCGATCCTCGCAATATGAAACGCGATGGAGTCGTCGGTGAGGACTCCAGTAATGAGCAGCTTTTTGTCTGTCAGAATTCCCATGTGCCCAACGCCTCCTTAGAAACTCTGTCCAAAATTCATCCAACCCCGGATCCCCAGACCCATAACAAACAGCAACAACAAACCCCACCGTAGTCCCGGGCGTCCCGCCAACGTTGCTCGATAGATGTAGGCAAACGCCAGGGTGAACAAGGTCACCGTCCCGTAGAACATATGAATCGAACCCGGGTTGTTGTCCTGACCGTACAGGACGAGGCCGAGCGACACCTGAACAAGCGCAGATCCGAGCGCCAGGTACTTGGCGATATCGAACCAACCCGGCAATTCCCGTTTGGCGAACGACAGACCCAGGGCAAGCAACCCCAAAGATCCACAAGATCCCACGACGACGTAGGCAAGGTTTGTGTGGATCTCGGCAACCATGCAGGAACTCCGGTTTTGGACGAGGCCACACTAGACGGACCACCTCTGTGACCCGTCGCTAGACCAATCCCGCCGCGACGTTGGATACGGCATCGACGATGCCTGAAAGCGGCACGGCCTGACGCATAGAACGAGGGAGTTCAATCTGCACCCCGGCGTAGCGGGGCACATTGACCGGATTCCCGGTGTGCTGCCCCCGCAGGCCGCTCGGTATCGAAGCAAGATCGGACACGGCTGGAATGCCCTGTTCTGTCAATGCCGCCGCCAACGCGTCAGCCAGGGTCCGGTTGGTGCCGCCGAGCAGAACCGCTTCTGACTGGCGTGGGCGGTGGTAGCCATGGAAAGAGAAGACCGTCCCGACGTGGCTGAGAAATCGACCCAGGTTGACGCTCACCGACGGGTCGTACTGGGTAGACGGAAGGTGCCAGGCGAGATCTGAACGCTGGACCACCGCATAGAGACTCACGGGGACTTGTTGAGCGACCGACCGGGCCAGACGGCTGGTTCCGTACTCCAGTCCGCCATGAAGGGCCATCACGCCGACCCGGGTGGCAACGACGAGTTCTTCGCTTACTCCGTCGGTGGCGAGAAACTCCCGAAACCGGCTCACTCCATTTCGACAAGTTCACCCGTATTAAGATCGAGCATGAACTCTTTCGGAGAGTGCGAATCTGCAATCCAGGTCGCCAATCGGGACCCCGGCTGACGAACTGTCCACCATGTGTAGTCCTGGCGGTCGGACTCCAAGAACTCAGTTCGGACGCCGCGACCCGCTTCGACAGCATCTTGTTCGACTTCGAACACGCCAATTGACCGTTCTAAGGGGGTCGGATTGGGGTTGTCGATCGACGGCCGTACGTCGGTGTACTCCATCACTTCGAACATAGTAATCCTGGCCCCCTAATCACAGTGGCTCTCCCGCCATACTTCAGGATACGTCATCAGAGCGTCAAAGGGGCCGAATCATGCTGATTTGGTGACGTCGGCAATCTGGCCGCCCAAAGCCGTCGCCAGTGCGCCGGGACTCAGGTGGATCCCGACCCCGGAGCCGCCCCCACCAATCGCCACCTCTTCAAAGTCAGTGAGGCTCGCATCGATAACGACTGGCCACGGGTTCGAAGCCCCGAAAGGTGTGATGGTCCCGCGCACGTAGCCGGTGACAGCGAATGCCTCGTCTGCCGAGGGCAGAGACAGCCTCGAGACGCCGAGCAGGGCGCGCAACTTCGCCCATTCGATGGCACGATCGCCTGGCACGAGCACGAACACATAGTCGTTCTCCGCACGCCGAATCACAATCGACTTGATGAGAGCGCCCACTTCAACGCCTCTGGCATGGGCAGCTTCTTCGGCGCTCGAAACTGGACCGATCTCGGATAGGTGATGCGGAATCTGTCTCTCGGCGATGTCGAGTGTGGCCGGGGTGTCGGGTGGCACCTAGATGTCGCCAAGCAGCTTATGTTTTTTGGCGGCGAATTCTTCGTCAGTGAGCACGCCTTCTCGATGTAGCTGTGCCAGCGTCGTCAGAACATCTGCTGGCGTCTGACCGGAATTCAGTGTTGCCATACGATCTTC
The DNA here is from genome assembly GCA_965363765.1 of uncultured Acidimicrobiia bacterium. Lineage (GTDB taxonomy): Bacteria > Actinomycetota > Acidimicrobiia > Spongiisociales > JAENVV01 > JAENVV01. The sequence goes on along the minus strand of CBDTUI010000009.1, from coordinate 3,383 downwards.
CCGAGCCCGATAGATGACTGTTTGAATGTCTTCGGGGGTGGGGACATTCGTAAAGCGCGACTGGCCCATTTCGCCGGCTGACTCGAGGAGAAGATCCCCCGATCCGAACATCCGCTCGATCAGGCTCTGTGAGAACGCCACATCGTTGATGACTTCCAGCGGAATCTCCTTCCCCTGCCGGGCAAACACTCCTGACCGGACGATGACCCGCTCATTGGTGATCACATATTTGGTGAAGGCCCAAACAGCCAACTTAGGAAGGGCGAATCCCAATCCAATAATGAGTCCGATGATCAGAGGTAGCCACCCTTGCGTCAGAACGGCTCCGATCACGCCGCCGACAATCGTGAAGCCGATCGCGAGTGCAGTCGGGATAGCGATCGAAGACCAATGTGGTCGGAATTCGCGAATGACGTTTTCGCCTTCGCTCAGGAGTCGGGGAGGATAAGCCATGGCAAAACACTACTGGCATCGCGGTTCAGTCGAGGTCAGAACGCGAGAAACCCCGACTAAGTTCCGACCGAAGTCTTCACCCACTCGGGGTTGTCTCGTCGCCGGCGAGGTGGCCCCGAAGGACTCCTTCACTGGCGCACAACGTCGCCCGAAGGCTCCGCTGCACCAACTGACTCGAAAGCCGGTTGGGGCGGTGACGTCTCCCGTTTCCGTTCGACGGTCACCAGCGCTCCTAGGTTCTTCCTTGCGGTCCAACCCGGTGACACTCTGCCCAAAAAGGGCGACCCTTGCGGGCCTCGGTGGTTCGTTCGACGAACCCGAAGGCACGTATCTCGTTCCACCTACCGGTCGATGGTGTCCCCACCCGAAGGTGGTTCCAGCCGTTCGTCCGGCTGTCCCGTTGCCGGGACTCCGGCTCCGACCCGAGGGCCAGACCTGTCGCCCGAAGGTTTCAGGTTGCCGGTGTTCTCTGCGAGTCGCCCCGCTTTGAACAACAAGGAAAGTAGACCACCGCTCCGACGATCGCAAGCTCAGCAAGGGGTTAAGTTTCGCGACCTGAATGTAGATTTCGCGACCAGTCACCAACGGCGGTTTGGGGACCCCAAAAAAGCTCAAACATTCGGCATTCGGGTATCGATTGCACGGGGCATTGGAGACGACTGCCCGGAGCTTGGTTTGCCGAACCGGGTACCTCGACAGCGGTTCAGCGCATTCAGAGCCCGGCCGTCGAGGCCAGCTTGATTGGCGGCACAATGCCAGGGGGAGGGTTAAAAGCAAGAAGCCCTGCCGAGACTCAGACTTGCGCCTGTGCCACTTCAGGGCTTCCCCGCTTTCTGGAACTCCGCTGCCCGAAGGCCTCGTTCTCCCAGTAGCTTTCTCTGAACCCTCTCGGTTTCAGCGATCCGCTCCGACGTTCGTTCCGGTGAGTTGCCCCTCCGGCCTTCCCGTTGATGCGGTTCAAGTAACGTACCTCAGCGATCCGGCCAATGCCAAATTATTCGGCTATCTAAATTTCGCGAACTAACGAAAGGTTTCGCGTACTTGTCGAAAGAGCCCGTCACGACGCGAAATCGTGCTGATGAAAAGGCTCCGGGAAATCTGCGAATAACAAACGTGTCACTCCCATGTCGTATAGTCCCCCTATGTCATTAGAAACACTGTCACCGAGCCGAGCGAGCGATTTCAAGCTGTGCCCACAGCTGTTCAAGTTCCGTTCAATCGACAAGCTTCCCGAGCCGACGACCGTGCATCAGGCGCGCGGAACGACGGCCCATCTGGCGCTCCAGAACCTCTACGACCTTGCGCCAGCCGAGCGGACACCAGAAAGACTGTACGACCTGTTCCGCCAAGCCTGGACCGAGCTGCGCGGTGATGAAGAGTTCGCCGATCTCTTCTCTACCGTCGACGAGGAGCGGGAGTGGGGCGTTGACAGCATGAAACTGCTCGCCAACTACTTCTCAGTCGAGAATCCGCTCGAAGTGCATCCGCTTGAGCGAGAAATGGACATGCTCGAACCGCTAGGTGACATCACCATTCGGGGCATCCTCGACCGTATCGACGAGACCCCAACCGGTGATCTCATCATCACTGATTACAAAACTGGCAAGGCGCCCCCCGAACGGTTTGCCGAGCCGGCCTTCTTCGCTCTAAAGATCTACGCCCTGCTGATTAGAGAAAAGCTCGGTCGCACACCAGCTGAAGTCCGACTTCTTTATCTCAACGGGCCGACCCTGTATCGGCTGGAGATCACCGATGGCCAGCTCGATGCCATGAATCAGCAACTCCAGGCTTTGTGGAAGGCCATCGATCGGGCCATCGAAAGCCAGACCTTTCCTCCCCGCGTCAACAAGCTGTGCGACTGGTGTTCGTACCAGAATCTGTGCCCGGCTTTTGCCGACCGAACCGAATCGACTCTGGCAGTTGTCGCAGTAGCTCACTGACGACTACAGCTACCAAACTGCCGTTTTTGTGACAGATCCCCGGTAGAATTACACGTATGGAATTCATCGAGCTACTCCGTGAAGCGGAACTAGGGGTCGCCGTCGACTTCGACGGTCCTGAGCTGACCTGCCCGGTGTGCAACGGCACCTACGACCAAATGGCCGTGGTGTTCGACATAGCCGGGATCGAAGCACTCGACTGCTGGACGTGTGGGGTTGTCGCCGCCTAGGCACCGCCCCCGAACCGACCGGCTGATATGGTCCTCCGGGCTCTAGTATGGGCACACGGAGGTAATACATGTTCGAACAAACCAGCCCGATTCCCGTCATCCAGACCACGGTTCAGAGGCGCGCCGCTTTTATAGCGAAAACGTACCGACTCCTGTTCCTGTCGATTCTGGCTTTCGCCGGGGTTGAATATGTGCTGTTCACCACCGGAATCGCTGAACGGGTGGCCGACTTCGCCTTCAACACCAACTGGTTGATCTTCATGGGCGGCTTCATTCTGCTGGCAAGCCTGAGTCGCCGTTTCGCCCGGTCGGGTGCATCAACCGGGACTCAGTACGCTGCGTTGGCCGCCTACATCGTCTTCGAAGCGGTCTTCTTTGCACCACTCCTGTTCATCGCCGACTCGTACTTCCCTGGCGTCATCTCGTCGGCCGCCGCCATTACGGTGATCGGATTCGCGGTACTCACCGGGATCGTATTTGTCACTCGCAAGGACTTCTCGTTCATGCGGACTGCACTGATGTGGGTTGGCTTCGGAGCGCTCGGTCTCATCATCACCTCGGTGCTCTTCGGCTTCCAGTTGGGTACGGCTTTTTCGATTGCGATGATTGTGTTCGCCGGAGCCACGATCCTGTATGACACGTCAAACATCCTCCATCGCTATCCAGAGGATGCCTACGTCGGAGCAGCCATCGACTTGTTCGCTTCGGTGGCCCTGATGTTCTGGTACGTGCTCCGTCTGCTCATGTCAGGCCGCCGCTA
>CBDTUI010000008.1:0-54042 GCA_965363765.1 uncultured Acidimicrobiia bacterium | reverse complement strand
CTGTCAGCCTCGGCACTGTCGAATTCCGCTGTCGAAGCAAAAGGTGGGATATGGGCAGCGACCTCTTCCGCTGATGACAACTCTGCAACCCGCGCCGACAGGGACGACCGTTCCGGAGCGGTCGGCGTCGCCTCGGTTTCAGCGTCAAGTCGTTCCAGGTCCGGCAACGCCCCTTCGGCGAGGGCACGAAGCTGCACTTTGAGGTTTGACACAGTCTGACGAAGGCCGGAAAGCTCGTGCTCGAGCTCATCGCGCTCGCGGACCTGGTCAGCCGAGATCTCGACAGCTTTGGAGCTGGCCTCGGCGAGCGTCGCCTCCGCCCGTACGTTCGCATCATCGACGACTCGATCGCCTTCGACCCGGGCCTCAGCGACTATTTCGTCAGCCGTACGCTGGGCGACCACGAAGGCTCGCCGCATGGCCTCCTCAGTCTCGCGATTCGCCTGGAGTTGCTCCTCAAGAACGGAGACCCGCTCGTCGGCATCGCGAAGTCGCTGGTCGTAGTCCTTCATCGATGCGACGACATCGTCGAGGAACGCATCCACCTCGCCCTCGTCGTACCCGCGGAGGGAGACGCGGAACGTTTGCTGCGTGACGTCAATTGGACTCAAAGGCATGTGTCAGTCTCCATTGTCAAGATCATAGCTACGGGTTCGTACCCTTGCTGGAAGGTCAGCATCGAATCAATGATTGGAGAACGTTGAGACCGATAATCACCACAATCGGACTCAAATCGAGCATTGCTGAACCCACTCGAATCGGTTTTATGACCATTCTGATCCGTGCCAGCACAGGATCGACGAGCCGGCTGAGCATTCGCCACAAGCGGCTCGCAATGTGTTCTGAGGGGAGTTGGCCGATCATGACGACGTACGAAAGGATGATCGAAACGATCATTACACCGATATACGCCGATGCTGCGTAACAAATGTATGACAGCACTAGATATCGGGATCGAGATCAAAGAGTCCCAAGGAGGCAAGTCGCCGCTTCTCATCACGCCCGATCGAAACACGCGGAGGCGAGATGAGAATGACTCCATTGCTGATCTTGCGCATCGAACCGTCCAAGGAGTAGGTCAGTCCGGTTGAGAAGTCGATGATGCGCCGCACCATTTCCGGTTCGGTGCTCCGCAGGTCCAGGACGACTGGCTCGCGGTCTCGGATTCGATCGGCGAGAACCTTGGCGTCGTCAAAGTCCGCTACTACGACAATGTGGCAGGTTCCGTCGGGGCTCGACATGGGACGGACGGCGGCGAGATCGCCACGATCGGAAGCCGAACGGCGTGCGGACGGAGGTGGTTCAACTCGACGACCTATGACCTCACCCGGGGCGGTCATAGGTGCTGGTCGACCGCTTCCTCCAACGCGGGCGCTCGGACGCGAAACGGCACGTTCGGGCCGCCCAGCAGCTTCGACATGGCGCGGGCCCGCTACTACTTCGTCATCGGGCAGCTGATCGGTATCTACCAATCCGAGCCACACAAGACCTTTTTGAAATACAGAAGCCACGCGGGACCTCCCCTCGATTATGTCTTTCTCGCACCAAAGATAGCCGACCCAACGCGGATAATCGTCGCACCTTCCTCAATGGCGAGTTCAAAGTCATGCGACATCCCCATGGAGAGCTCCTGGACGCCTGGTCGGTCAAGCCGGTCTCTCAACCTCCGCAGCGTCCCAAACCACTCCCTGGTCTCGGTCGGGCTGGTGGATGGCGGCGGTATGGCCATGAGCCCGACGACCGGCACCCCGAGCGCCAGACAAGTCTCGAGAGCCTTTTCTGTTTGGTCAGGCTCAAATCCATGTTTGGTCTCCTCAGCGCCCAATTTGATTTGCAACAGGGCCGGGGGTGCCTGGCCTGGCCCTTTCATCCAGGCGACCGCCAAATCGGGTCGGTCGAGGCTGTGGAGCAGGGATATCGCCGGACGCACCTGGCGGACCTTGTTCCGTTGGAGCGGGCCAACGAAGTGCCATTCGACTCCAGTCCCGACCTGGCCATATTTGACGCCAAGTTCCTGGGCGCGGCTCTCACCAAAAACACGTTGACCAGCGTCATATGCCTCGATCAGCGATTCGACCGGTTGACCTTTGGAAATCGCCACCAACCGCACAGAGTCACGCGATCGGCCCGCTCGCTGGCAGGCAGCCAGGATCCGACTCTCAACCTCCAATAGACCCTTCATGCAAGCCAGCCCACCGACGCCATGCGGGAGGTCCGGTCGCCGTTTCGGTAGGAGAAGTAGCCCGAGCCGCACCGGGTGCATCCACCGACCACCTCGATCTGCAAACCGGTCAACCGTCGGCGCGTCTCAGCAATGAGATCGACTGAAACCGTGCCCCAGGAAGTTCGGGTCGACGAATCGGGAAACCGCTCTGCCACCTCAGGACCGACCTCGAAGCAGCACGATCGAATTGCCGGGCCGATGACGACCCGTAGCGGCGGGCAATCAAGCGCAACCATCGCCGATCGGGTGGCTTCCAGAACGCCGGCATCCATCCCCCGCCATCCAGCGTGAGCGACCCCAACGGCGCCATCGGCCTCAAACACAATCCCGAGACAGTCGGCTGTGAATATCGCCAGGGGGATGTTTGGTGACGTGGTCACCAAACCATCAGCTTCGCCAAACGATCCTGAGCTACGAGCGACCACGACGTCTGACCCGTGTACCTGGTCGGCCGTTGCCCATTCCGAGCTCAGTCGATGAGCGGCACTGAATATGGTGCGATCCCCGACCCGAAGGTCTCCGTCACTACCTGTCGAGAACGTATGTCGGGCGAGCTTACCCCTGGACAAAACTCGGGATCTCGAAGTCGCCGTCATCTGATTTCGGCCGACTGGCCGACGGCGTAAAACTGCCTGAAGCCATCCCACGTTGGCGGCCAGGCTTGCCATCGAACCCCGCTGCAATGACCGTCACCCGCATGTCTTCTCCGAGGGAATCGTCAATGATCGCACCGAAGATGATCTCGGCTTCGGTGTCCGAGGACTCGGCGACCACCATGGCGGCGGCATTTACTTCATGAAGCGTCATCGAGGACGGTCCGGCGATCGAAAGCAGAACCCCGCGAGCGCCGTCCATTGAAGTCTCCAGGAGCGGAGAAGCGATTGCTCGAGTCGCCGCTTGCGTGGCCCGCTCGTCTCCGGTTGCCTGACCGATACCCATAACCGCAGTTCCGGCGTCTTGCATGATCGTCTTAACGTCTGCAAAGTCAACGTTGATAAGCCCCGGTGTGGTGATCAGATCGGTGATCCCAGCCACGCCGGAGGTGAGAATCTCATCGGCCATCTGGAACGCTTCGACGATCGGCATCTTTGGATCGGCGACCTCGAGGAGCCGGTTATTTGGGATGACGATGAGAGTGTCGACCGCTTCGCGGAGGTTCTGGATGCCCTGTTCGGCCTGCAACGAGCGTCGGCGACCTTCAAAGCCGAATGGTCGCGTGACCACACCGACTGTTAACGCGCCGAGGCTTCTGGCAACGTCGGCGACGACCGGCGCTCCGCCGGTGCCTGTACCGCCACCTTCGCCGGCGGTCACGAAAACCATGTCGGCGCCCTTTATGACTTCTTCGAGTTCTTCGCGGTGTGCTTCGGCTGCGGCCCTGCCAACTTCGGGGTTGGCGCCAGCGCCGAGTCCGCGAGTGATGTCGCGACCCAGGTCGAGTTTGACGTCGGCGTCAGACATCAGAAGCGCTTGTGCGTCGGTATTGACGGCGATGAACTCGACGCCGCGGATACCGGCCTCGATCATTCGGTTGACGGCGTTTACGCCGCCGCCGCCCACACCGACGACCTTGATAACGGCCAGGTAATTTTGTGGTGAACTCATGATTTTCTGTCTCCGGGAGAAGTCGGATTCCGGCTTGTACGCCGGGGGGTTAAACCTCAACCTAACCCCTAATCTTTCGTTCGTAAAGCGTCTAAAACTAACCCTCAACTAGAGCTTTAGGGATCGGGGGTTGCCGGGACGCTACTCGAGTTCGGTGGAAGAACGGTCGGTCGAGTCGGGGCGATAACGTTAATGAGCGAGTCCGTAGGCTGGCCCTCGAGCAGCACGGCCTCAAGCGAACGGGCTTTCTGCTCCATCTCCGTCGGGCCGCCGAGTCGAACCGTGTACCCATCCAGCTGAGCCCATAACTCTTCATCGATTTGGCTGAGCACCGCCTGTGGCCCCTTCCAAGCGTTGAGGAACCGAACGGCTGCCCTATCAAACGGATCTGCCATCACCTCTCCCACCGTTCCCGGAGCCACGGAAGCAAGAACCCTCCCCATCGGCAACGAATCCAGGGAGCTCGCGAGCGAGACGATCGTTCCGTCGGCAGCCACCGCGACGGCACCCGTCCGGAACTCGACGACTGCGACGGCTACTCGTTCAAGCACGGTGACCTCGATGGTGTTGGGAAATACCTTCCGAACGGCGACGTCAGCAATCCAGGGACTCGTCCGTAGGAGCTCCTCGGCTGCTTGTGTATCGGTCAGGAGCAGCGGGTCGCCGAGCGAGATCCCTCCGTCTGCCAACATGACCTCAACCGGCGTGTGCACCGCACCGTCAACGGCGATCTCTTCGACTGACAGGGCTGGCGACTGGACGATCCAGGCGAGCGTGGCAGCGAGTGCGACAAACACCAGGATCCATACGAGACGCTTGGCACTCCCCCGCGATCGGGTGGCTTGAACGACTCTGCGTCGCTCCTGGATTCGGGGATCGACTGACTGGTTCACTCGTCGAACCCCACAAAGACCATCTCGGGTACCAGCTGGATGCCGGCCCGCTGCTGGACGGCATCCTTGACCAGGTTGACGAGCTCGTAGATGTCTTGGGCTTTCGCCCCCGGTTCGGCAACAAAAAAATTGGCGTGTTTTTCTGAAACCGAGACTCGGCCGACTCTGGTGCCCTTTAGACCGAGTTCGTCGATGACGCGTCCGGCGGCATCTCCGGGAGGATTTTTGAATACGCTGCCGGCGTTGTGCGTCCCACCCGGTTGATGATCCTTCCGCCATCTGGTGACCTTCCGCATCTCAGCTTCAAGCTCGCTCGGGTCCCCTGGGGAACCGATGAAAGTAGCACCTACGACAACTTCATGAGGTTGAAGATTGGAAGTCCGGTAGGCGTAGTCCAATGTCTCCGGCGATCGGTCTGTCAATACTGCGTTGTGGAGATTCAGAATTGACGCTTCGGTCAAAAAGCCCGCAGTGTCACTGCCAAAACAACCGGCGTTCATGCGTATCGCGCCACCAACTGATCCCGGGACCCCAACCATCCATGAGAACCCCTGAATCGCCGCTTTGGCGCAAGCCCGTGCAACCGAAGGCAGCGGGGCGGTCGCTCCTGCCGTCACGGTGCAGCCGTCTTTGATCGTTACGTCCGAGAATCCCGTTCCGAGGCGGATGACCAAGCCCGCGAAGCCATGGTCGGATACGACGAGGTTCGATCCGCGCCCTACAACAACAACCGGGTCCGAATACGGACCGAGCGACTGGAGAGTGGCCAGATCTGGAACGTCAAACAGCCATCGAGCGGGGCCGCCCACCTTATAAGTGGTGAAAGAAGCCAGGTCAACGGATTCACGAATCACTCCCGACCGGATCAGGTCAATCAGCATCGGGACGAACCTCGGCCAGAAGAACCGCCAGTTCGTCGGGAACGGTCGTGATGTCCCCGGCGCCCATGGTGAGCACGAGGTCTCCGGGCGTAACCCGTTCGGCGATGAAACGGGCAAGGTCCGCCCGGTGGGAAACGTAATCGACCGTCCCACCCAGGGCAGCAGCGCAGGCGTCGGCTACTAGACCGCCGGTCACGCCGGGCATCGGCGTCTCTCGGGCTGCGTAGACGTCGGTCACAACGATCTGGTCGGCGGCGGAAAGGGCGAGTCCGAACTCACGCGAAAACCGGGCAGTTCGGGAGTACAGGTGAGGCTGGAAAACAGCCCAAATTCGACTCCAGTCACCCTGGCGGGCGGCTCTAAGGTCAGCCGCTACCTCTGTTGGATGGTGCGCGTAGCTGTCGATCATCGTGACCCCAGAGACGGTTCCCCGATGCTCGAACCGACGTCTCGTGCCGCCAAACCTGGCCAGGGCTGTAGAGGCCCGACCGATGTCGTAGCCCAGCTCACCGAGCAACGACAGGACCCCAGCCGCGTTGTAGACATTATGGACACCGGGAACCGACACAGATACGGGTAGCGTCGATTGGCCAGAGCGAAGCGAGAATGCCGTGCTGGTGGGTGAGGCAGAGATGTCACTGATGACCCAGTCGGAGTCAGCCGCCATCCCATATGTCAAGGAACTGGTTCGCTCGGCGAGGCGTTTCCCACCAGGATCATCACCGTTCACCGTCACCGGTCCCTCGGTTCGGCGCACTACGTCTGCGAAGGCATCCTCGAGTTGGTACAAGGTCGAATAGAAGTCAAGGTGCTCCTCTTCGACATTGGTCACGGTGAGGCCGGCGAGATGCAGGGACTGGAATGTTCCGAAGGCTTCATCGGCTTCAATGACAAGAAGGTCTCGGTTCCCAAGATGAGCGTTTGTCCGAAGATCCGTGAGGATTCCGCCCAGCAAGAACGACGGATCCTCATCGAGCGCCCGCAAACAGGCGATCATCATGGCAGTCGATGTCGTCTTGCCGTGCGTGCCCGTTGCACCCACAGTTCTGATTGCACGAGTGAGCGCGTCAAGTAGTTCCGGTCGCCTCCAGCGCTCGATGCCTAGCTCCGCCGCCCTCGTCCACTCCAGGTCCGACTCGGGGACGGCAGACGATGCAACCACCAGACCGGCAGCTAGGACCCGGTCGGGTTCAGATCCTTCCCACACGTCGATCCCAGCATCCCTGAGCTGATCGAACGCTGGCCCCCTCCGGAGATCTGAACCGGTGACAGAATGGCCGAGTTGTGAAAGAAGTTTGGCGAGGCCGCTCATCCCCGCTCCACCGACGCCGATGATGTGGACAGCCGGGGCGATCCTATCCATGTGCAGCGACCATCTCTCGAGAGATGTCGTCGGCGGCGCTCGGTCGACCGAGCGCCCGAGACTTCGCCGCCATATCTTTCAGAAGTTGAGCATCTCCGATCATCCCGGCGACCTGAGCCGGTACCCGATTGATGTTGGCCTGTTCGATCACCACCGCTCCCCCGGCTCCTTCGACAAACCTGGCTGTGGCAAGTTGGTGGCCGCTACTTCCGAACTCTCCAGGCACCAGGATGGCGGGCGTCCCAGTGGCAGTAATCTCCGCAACCATGCCGCCAGCCCTGGCGAGAAGTAGATCAGACGCGGCGAAGAAGAGTTCCATGGACGACTCGAATGCTACGACCTTCCAGGGGACTTTTCGGGGATTCGCCATGGCAGCAACCGCCTCCGCGTGGATCGCACCGGTGAGATGCACGATTTGTAGTGGCGGACCATCCCAGTCAGCAACGAGCGTTTGGACCGCTTCGTTGAGGGCGCCCGCCCCGAGGCTCCCGCCGACGACGCCCAGAACGGGAACAGTCGGGGCTAGTCCGTAGCGGGCTAATGCGTCAGCCTTCAACTCTTGTCGGTCAAAGGTCACAAACGGACTCCGGAGCGGATTGCCCGTATAGACCCCGCCTAGAAGTCCCTCCGTTGTGGGGAATGATGTGAATGCCATCTTGGCGGTGCGACTCATGATTCGGTTTGCCAATCCGGCGTCAGCGTTCTGCTCTTGGATGAAGAACGGCACGTCCGCCCGGCGGGCTGCCCAACCGGCCGGGACCGTGACATAGCCTCCGGTGGCAATCATCGCCCGGACATCGCGCCTCACGAGTTCATCGCGAATTGTTGTACTGGTCCGATACACGACCCGAGGGATTCCCAGGTTGGCCGGGGCCAACGAACGCTTGAGGCCACGCAAGTCGACCCGCACGAAGTCATACCCGGCAGATGGCACGGCCTCGGCCTCAAAGCGGTCCCCGCCGAAGAACACAATTTCGGACTTCAAGACTCCCTGACGCTCGAGACCTTCGGCGATGGCGAGGGCAGGAAAAACGTGGCCCCCGGTCCCCGCGGCCGCTATCGCATAGGTCATCGTTTGGCGTGCATCCCGCCAGAGCGACCCTGGATGGCGATGTTGATGAGTACCCCGGCGCTCGCCATTGCCATGACGATGGCAGTTCCTCCATAAGAAACGAACGGCAACGCGATACCTGAGATAGGTAAGGCACCGACTACTCCACCAACATTGACCAACGCTTGGGCACAAATCCACGCCGTGATGCCGACCGCCAGCAGGCGGCCGAAGCTGTCGCGTGCCCGGAGCGCCGTTGCAGCCCCAAGCAACGCAAACAGCGCGAGGAGCCCAAGCACAAATACGGCACCAGCGAAGCCCATCTCTTCGCCGATGATGGCGAAGATGAAGTCGGTGTGGGCATTGGGGAGATACAGCCATCGGGCCCGGCTTTGGCCGAGACCGATGCCGAATAGGCCCCCGGTTCCGAGTGCGTTGAGACTCTGGTTCAATTGCCATCCCGCTCCAAGAACATCGGGGTCGGGGGCGAGAAACGAGGTGACTCGTGCGAGACGGTACGGCTGACTTACCGCGAGCAAGAGCGTGCCGGCGAGCCCAATCATGGCGGTGAAACCGACGAACCGCAGCGGGGTAGTCGAAGTAACGATGACCGCCATACCGGCCACGGCGATAACCAGGGCTGTACCGAAATCGGGTTCCAGGATGAGCAGCGTGAACGTGACCCCGATCGTCAGGGCTATCGGAACAAAGAAATGACCAAACTCCCCGAGGAGTTTTCGCTTCTTGGTCAAGATCGACGCCAGCATCACCGGTAGTCCAAACTTCGATAGCTCGGAAGGCTGGAATCCCACCGGGCCGATATCGATCCAGCGCCTCGCTCCGCCTGCTTCGGTACCCATGATGAGGACGGCGACCAGGCCAGCAACCGAGACGAGATAGATCCAGGGTGCGAACTTGGCGTACCACTGATACGGCGTTTTGGCAGCTCCGATCATCACGAGGATGCCGATCGCGACCCACATCGCTTGTCGTTTGAAGTAGTAGATCCGTTCCAGGTCGGTGTCGAGGGCCTTCACCGACGACGCCGACAGGGTGGCCCCGAGACCGATTACGACGAGCAAGCCCACGATGGCAACGATAAAAACAGACACCCGGTGATTCGCCATCGTCGCGTCTGCTCGTTTTCTGGCCGACTGTCTCGCCCGGGCGATCGAAGTCACTGCTGCCGTCATGCTGATACCCCCTGGAAGCTTCTGACCGCCCGCTCGAACGCGTCGCCGCGGGCTTCATATGACAAAAACATGTCGAAGCTGGCACACCCGGGTGCCAGCAGCACGGTATCGCCCGGCTGAGCAACAGCTGCGGCGACTGTGACTGCCTCATCGAGCGATTCGACCGTCTGACCAGCTCCAGCCCAGCCCGACATCAGCTCGGGAGCGGCCTCGCCCAGTGCGATTAAGTATCTAATCGTGTCGACTTGTGTAATCGGTCCCAAGCTCAGTCCTTTGTTACGTCCTCCGGCGATGAGTACGACTGACGGATAGGCTCGGCAGGCAGCCACGGCCGCATGCGGGTTCGTTGCTTTGGAATCATTAATCCAGGCCACGTCGTTCCATTTTCCGATGAGGGTGCGACGGTGGTGTCCAGGCTCGAACGCCCTCAGTACTTGTTCAACTGCTGCAGAAGTTGCCCCAAGCAGCTCAGCGGCGACCGCCGCAGCGACCAGGTCGAGTCGATAAGCCCGGTCGGTGACGCGCAGGTCGGCCAGTGGAATTGATGTCGTCATCGTGGTGAGCTCGCCGGCTGCAACGCCGTACCCTCGCTCGGGGAGGTTGGTTCCACTGACGGGGATGACTCGCCCTGAGGCACGCTTGGCAAGGCGGCTTGCACCCGGATCATCAGCATCAAATATCAGAACCCCATCGTCGCCAGCGTTCTCGAAGATCCGCGCCTTGGCGTCTTCGTACGCTTCCCTCGTTTTATGCCAATCAAGGTGGTCGTCGGCCACGTTCAAGAGAACGGCGACGGTCGGCTTAAACGTATCGACAAAGCGCAGTTGAAAACTCGACACCTCGATTACCAAGCGGTCCCAGGTTCGGTCGGCCACATCCGAAAGGCCGAGGCCGATATTGCCCGCCGCGACGACGTTGAACCCAGCCGCCTGCACGATGTCGGCGATGAGCGAGGTCACCGTCGTCTTTCCGTTCGTGCCGGTCACAGCTGCGTAGGGGACTTCGAGCAGACGCGATGCCCACTCGATCTCGCTGACCAACGGCAAACCTGCGCTCAGTGCGTCAACGATGGGAGCCGCCGATTCAGGAAGACCCGGCGACACGATCACCAATTCGAATCCGGCCAGCATCGATGGCGACCACTCGTCACTTGTCACTTCAAAGCCGTCGCTGCGCAGTTCGTCGCTCCGGACGACGTCCGTTTCGAAAATGACGGGATGGTCGCCTCGTCGTAGAGCCAGATTGGCCGCCGAACGTCCAGAGACGCCGCCTCCCATGATCAACAATCTCACGGAAGAATCCCGCCAGAAGTCACAAAGTCCCCGTAGAAGATGCCTAGTCCGGCTGCAGTAAATAGGGCTCCGATAATCCAGAAGCGGACAATGATGGTCGTCTCTGGCCAGCCCAGCATTTCAAAGTGGTGATGGATCGGAGCGATCCGAAAGATCCGCTTTCCGGTGGCCTTGAACGATGCAACCTGAAGGATGACGCTCATCGTTTCCATAACAAAGAGACCACCCAGGATCGGCAGGAGCAAGTGCGTATTGGTGAGGAGGGCCAGAGCTGCCATCGCCCCGCCGAGCGATTGAGAGCCGACGTCGCCCATAAAGATTCGTGCCGGGGCGGCGTTCCACCACAAGAACCCGAGCGTCGCTCCGGATAGCGCGGCCGCAAAACGAGCCAGGTCGAGGGCGTCTTGGGCAATGAATTGCCCATAGAAGTCCGGGTTGCGGAAGATCCAGTAGGACATGACCATATAGGCACCAAATACGAGAGCGCTCGAACCTGAGGCGAGTCCGTCGAGGCCATCAGTGATATTGACCGCGTTGGCCGTTGCGGTGAGAAGCAGCAGCGCCCACAGAACAAACACCCAGACCGTGACTCCCCAGTCGAGCGAGCGGGTGAACGAGATTTCCAGGGCAAAGTCGGTTCTCGTGAGCACGAACACAAAGATGGCGGCGATGGCCAGTTGACCGCCGAACTTGCCGGAACTCGAAAGCCCCAGGTTCCGTTCTTTGGATACTTTCTGAAAGTCGTCAAGGAAGCCGATCGCCCCCATACCGAGAAAGGCGAGCATGACCAGGCCACCGCCGACCGTAAACCCACCAAATTCGAGACCGCCGCCGGCGCTCTCGGGCGCGAGCGACCAGTGTGACCCCACGTACCCGATCACGACCGCAGCGATAATGACGACGCCACCCATCGTCGGAGTTCCGTGCTTGTGGCTATGACCTTCGACTTCTTCCTGAATGAACTGGCCGATGTTCTTCTTTCGAAGAATGCGGATTGCCGGCACAGTGCCAAATAGGGCTACGAAGAATCCAAGTGCCGCCGCCATGAACATAGTGATCATTGCGTGCCACCCAGAGCTTCTCTAGCAACAACACGGTCATCAAACGGCGAGACAACCCCGGCTACGTCTTGACCGGGTTCATGGCCTTTCCCGAGGATCAGGACGAGATCACCCGGTACCGCACCGCGGATCGCTGCCTGGATTGCCCGACGGCGATCCGGCTCGACCTCGACCGTCGCCTGATGCTCGATACCGGCGAGGATCTGCGCGATGATTGCATCGGGATCTTCTGAACGCGGGTTATCCGACGTTAGGAACACCTGGTCCGCCGTGGCGGCAGCCGCACCCATAAGTGGACGTTTCGCCTGATCTCGATCCCCTCCGGCGCCGACCACAACAATCAATCTCCCTGCCGCGATGGCGCGCCCGGCCCGCACCGCGTTGGCCACCCCATCGGGAGTGTGGGCATAATCGACCACGACATCGGGGCCTGAAGCCGACCACACGTGTTCGAAACGGCCGGGTACCGGCAGAAGATCTGCCAGTCCGCCAGCCACCTGATCAAGTGAAATGCCGATGTGGTCGGCGCAACCGGCGGCGACGAGAGCATTGTCGACGTTGAATCGTCCCGCGATCGGTAGCGTGACCGGGATCATGCGATCGCCGACATGCAGCGTAAACGTGGAGCGATCGACGAATAGCGAGATGTCACTGGCCCGTACATCCCCACCTTCTCCCACAGTGATAACGGCCGTTGTCGCAGGTAGTCGACCGAGCAGGCGACGACCCCAGGGCCCATCGGCCTGGACTACCGCCACCGGGACCATGTCGAAGAACGAGGCCTTCGCCTCGAAGTACTCGTCCATGGTTTCGTGAAAATCGAGATGGTCCTGTGACAAGTTAGTGAACGCTCCCAAAGCGAAATCAGTTCCGGCCACCCGGTCCAGGCTCATGGCGTGAGACGACACTTCCATCACAACAACGTCTGACCCGGCTGCCGACATTTCGGCAAAAAGTCGTTGTAACTCGCTCGCTTCCGGGGTGGTTCGCTCGAGGGGGATCTGCAACATGTCGGGGTTGGAGCCTCCCGAAACCCGAGCACCAACAGTGCCTATCAGACCAGTTCGCCGACCAGCGGCAGTGGTAATCGCTTCGATCATGTGGGCGACGGTTGTTTTACCGTTCGTGCCCGTTACGCCGATGAGAGAGAAATTTCGCGACGGATGGTCCCATACCGCGGCAGACAGCGGACCCAGCGCAGCTCGCGTCGATCGAACGAGCATTTGTGGGACTTCGCTCTCGACTCTGTGGTCGACGCAAACTGCTGCGGCTCCCCGGGCGGCAGCCTGCCGGACGTAGTCGTGTCCATCGGTCGAAAACCCGCGGACGGCAACGTACAACGCCCCCGGCTCAACCGTTCGGCTGTCATGTGTCACGTCACTGATTGACGGGTTCTCCTGTCCGGATGGGGTTTCACCATCGACAGTGTCGGCCAGGTCGGAAAGTCTAAGCATCCGGCTCGACTCCGAGATGATGAAGCGCCTTCTCCATGACTTCGCGAAATGCCGGGGCGGCGGCTGCGCCACCGGTGTATCCATTGATGGGGCGATCCACAACGACCGCAATGACCAGCTGAGGGTCACTCATCGGAGCCATCCCGATGAAACTGGCAATGTGGTCCTCGCTATACCCTCCGCCTGGCAAATACTTGAGCGTCGTTCCGGTCTTGCCACCCACCGTGTAGTCAGCGATAGCGGCAGCTTTACCCGTCCCGTTGTCGACGACGTTTTGAAGCATCGTCTGCATGATGAAAGCGGTGTCTGGCGAAACGATCTCTCGCTTTTCGGGAGTGAATGCTTCCGGGTCACCATCTCCACGATCGATGTAGCGCACGACGTGCGGCTGAATCCAGGTCCCCTTGTTGGCGATGGTTGCGTAGACCGACGCCATCTGGAGTGGAGTGACCGACACTGAGTAGCCGATCGCTGCCGACGCCGTGCAGGACCCGCAGTCAGGATCTACGTTCGCGACGCCGGTCGCTTCGCCGGCGAAGTCAACTCCGGTCGGCTGCCCGTACCCGAAGGCGTGAAGGTACTCACGAAGTGCGGCGTCTCCGAGCTTCTGCCCGACCATGATCGTTCCGACATTCGAAGATCGCGTCACGATGTCTGCAACGGTCAACCTCAGTGGTTCGCGGTAGTCGCCAAAGTCTTCGATCTTCCTACCCGCCACTTCGATCGAATAAGGAACCACAAATTCGGTGTCGAACGAAACTGCCTTTTCTTCGATAGCAGCGGAGATCGTTACAAGCTTCTGAGTAGATCCGGGTTCGTACAGGTTACGTACGGTCGAGTTCTGCCAGGTCGACTCGTCGTACGAATTGAACTCCCCAGGGTCGAACGCTGGCAAGACTGCCATCGCCAGGATTTCGCCAGTCTTCGGGTCTAAGACCACCATTGAGCAGCCGAGCGCATCCGTTCGTTCAATCGTATCTATGCATGCTTGTTCGGCCATAAACTGGATAGACATGTCCATCGATGTGAGCAGGTCGGCGCCAGGGATCGGCGGAACACTCTGCTGGAACCCTTGAGGAATCGGCCGACCATACGGGTCGCGTTCGTCGATGAGGTAGCCGGCAACTCCCGAGAGCTCCTCGTCGTACGAGTATTCGAGACCCTCGATCCCGTTACCGTCGATGCCCACGAAACCGACTGCCTGAGCGGCCAGGGATCCGTTGGGGTAGACCCGCTTCGGTTCCGACTCAAAGAAAATCCCGGGTAACTCGAGCGTTCGCAGGCCCTCGACCGCCTCGGCCTCGAGTTGTCTCTTCACGAATACGAACGACTTATCGCTCGCTAGCTTCTCGGCGAGCGGACTCTCCTCGATGCCGAGCGAGGCGCCCACTAGGTGCGCGGTCAGAGTCGGATTCTCAACCAGTCGGGGGTCGGCCCACACGGTTACCCCCTGGATCGTAAGGGCCATCTGATGGCCGGAACGATCAAAGATGGTTCCGCGGTACGGAGCGAACTCCCGGGTGGTCAGTCGTTGATCCAGCGCCTGCTCGGAAAATTCAGCGGCCTGGACGACCTGGATCTGGAAAAGTTTGACCCCTATCAAGCTCCAGGCCACCACCATCGCCACAGCGATGACAATGACACGACCGTCTGCGCGACGGAATCCGCCCCGCTTCTTGGTCCGGGCCTTGGTCGACCGCTTTGCTGAACGGCTTTTACCGCCCATGATCAAGTCGGTCGGCGGAGTGTGTCCAAGGAGGGCGGGGGCGCAGGGCACCCCTCCTGACCTTCGATACACCCGCCGCCAGCACTAGCAGGGGTTTCGAGGAGGAGAGTTTGATGATCCTCTTCAGCGACCCGGCGGCCCAGGCCACCAGGAGAGGTACAAGGCAAAAATCCCATCACGGCGAAGCCGTGACGGTTGGATCCGACAACGGGGCGTCAGCGGAGCGCACCACAACACCGGGGGCCGAGATCGTACGCATGTCCGTAGGTAGAACCATCCCGAGATCGTTGGCGGCGGGGACGATCCGCGATGGTGAGCTCAACCGGGCAACTTCGAGCCGCAACTCCAATTGCTGCTGCTCGGCGAGGTCGATCTGGGTTTCTAGCTCCCGCAGTTCAAAGGCACTTCCGTCCAATGCAGTTTGCGAGTAGATGAGTCCAAAGAAGACTATGGCTACCACAAGCGTGTAGACGACCCAGGCTGCCACTCTCGGTCGAGCGGTAGCCTGTGAAGAGATCAGGCGGACCCGACTTTCGGGCTGGCGAGAAAGAGCCGGGGCGGTCATGCGGCCAACTTTTCGGCACAGCGCAACTTGGCGCTCCTTGCCCGCGGGTTCCGGGCGACTTCCGTGTCCGTTGGATTGACGGCTTTCTTGGTAACGATCGTCACCTGCGGAACGGTGCCACATGCGCAAACCGGGAGGCCAGGAGGACAGACGCACGTTTTAGCGGCGGCGACGAACTCTTGTTTAACAATTCGATCCTCAAGCGAGTGGTACGAAATCACGACGCAACGACCTCCTGGGGCGAGCCGATCGAGTGCCGCTTTGAGCCCCCGCTCCAGTTCGCCTAGTTCATCGTTAACAGCAATCCTCAACGCCTGGAAGGTGCGACGGGCTGGATGACCACCAGTCTGGCGGGTCGCAGCTGGTATCGCCTCTTTGACAATCGCAGCGAGAGCCGAAGTGTCCTCTATGGGGCGAGCAGCACAGATCGCTCGAGCGATGCGGACGGCGAACCGTTCCTCGCCATAGCGGCGGATCACTGAGGCAATCTCGGCCTCTGGCCATTCGTTGATGATCTCAGCTGCGGTTAGGCGGCCGTCTCCCATTCGCATATCGAGCGGTCCAGGATGACGGAACGAGAAACCGCGAGACGGCTGATCCAGCTGATGACTTGAGACGCCGAGATCGAACAGCACACCGTCGATGCGCTCCACTCCCTCGGCGTCGAGTAATTGGTCGAGGTCTCCAAATGATCCAGAGACAAACGTAAAACGAGGGTCTCCCGCCAGGTCGGCGATGTTGGCTATGGCATCGGCATCCTGATCGATCCCGATGACGGTCAGGCCGCCCCGCTCGAGCATACGGCGAGTGTGTCCGCCGCCACCGAAAGTGGCATCGACGATCACACCATTTTTGATGTCGCTGAACATGTTCATGACTTCCTCTGCCAGTACAGGCTCGTGGTAACGGTTGGGCTGATGCATTGCCAGCCCCCCGGGCGCTGGCACCAAACGGAAGCGGGCGGAGTAAGGGGCCTTCCAATCTGGTAACCGGGGGGCTGGCGATGAACCAGCCAATGTGTCCTAGATGCCTTCTTCTGAGAGAGCCTCCTCTATTCCGGCGTAGAAATCGTCCGCTTCAAGCGAAACAGCATCCCAGCTAGCCGTGTCCCAAATTTCGACACGGTCAGACATGCCGATGAGGGTGATGTCTTTGCCGAGGTGGGCATATTCCTGAAGTTTCGAGTTGACCGCCACTCGCCGCTGCTTGTCAGGTACCTGGCTGTCGGCTGAGGCGAAGAACGAGCGTGCGTAGGCGCGTCCCTTGGCATTGGTGCGTGGCAGGGTTCTCACCCGTGCCTCCTCTTCCGCCCACTGTTCGAGCGGGAAGAGATAGAGGCAGCGTTCCTGCCCCTTGGTGATGACGCAGCCATCGGAGAAGTGATCGCGGAACTTGGCGGGCAGCACGAGGCGGCCTTTGGGGTCCAGTGTGTGTTGGTATTCACCGACGAGCACGTCTCTTGGTTCCTGTCATTCATGAGCGGGGTCCTTCCACTGCGCCCCACTTTGCACCACTTCGACCCATTTGTCAACTCACTTGAACCATTTTTCTCCTTTCTGGCCAGATTTCTGGGAAAACGACCCCAAACGACCACTTTTGAGTTGCCGGCGCTCCCCTCGGCTCTCGATCAGTCGAGCATTGCGAGCCGCCAGCTCGATAGCCGGTCGAGGCGTTTGGTCCAGATGCTTCGACCCGAGGACAGAAGTGAGAATCGGGCGAGTTCCGCTAGGGCACGCAATGGCCCCGCGACCAGACCATGCAGGTCAGCGTCGGGCGTTCGGTATCGTATCCGTCCTATTCGATGCAAGTCGATGGAGGGCGCGCTGGTACGCAGGGCCTAAGGTGCCTTTGCGTTCGTTCGTCCGGCGAAGACATCTGTCTGCTTGACAGGCTCGAAGCCGACGCTGAGGTAGAGATGACTGGCGGCCGGGTTATCCGGATCGAAGCAGATCTTGATCCGCTCTGCGCCAGTCCTGGCCAGCAGATCAATTCCCGTGGTGAGTATGT
This sequence comes from uncultured Acidimicrobiia bacterium, assembly GCA_965363765.1. GTDB lineage: Bacteria > Actinomycetota > Acidimicrobiia > Spongiisociales > JAENVV01 > JAENVV01. The sequence goes on along the minus strand of CBDTUI010000008.1, from coordinate 36,727 downwards.
GGCGTGCCAGTCCTCGGCGCTGGTGCTCGTCTTCTGTGCGCATCGGTTCGACGACCCCGGTACCGTTCTCGGGGTCGTACCAGAAGAGACCGTAGGCGGCGTGATTGTCGTCGCTATCAAGAATAAGCAGATCGAGATCGGGACGATAGAGCGACGTCTGGAGCAAACGATCCTCTACATCAGGTCTGGCGGGTTTGATCATGTGATGTGGACGCCCGAATGTGTCGCGGCGACTCGCTAACCGATACTCGCCGTGGAGCTGACTGATATCGGGCCGGGCGGAGGCGGCCAGCCATGACTCGACCAAGCCATCTTCGATCATCGCAAATCCCTGGCTAGCCAGGAGGCCACGCAGGACGTCGTCGTCCCGGTCGACTTCGAGTTGGACCCTGTCAAAACCGGAGTGGCGGGCGTGGGCGAACCCGCGCTCGATGACGTGTGCGACCCAGTCAGGCGTTGCGTTCGGCATGACGATCGGGTCAAGCTGCACCCCATAGCTCCATTCAGTGATGATCACGGCCGCCACTGGACGATCGGCGTCATCAAACCAAAAGAGCTGACCGAGACTGTCAGTCGAACGGGCGATTTCTCCCCACCACCATTGGATCTCGCCTGCTTCGTACAGACCCTTCGTGGGGTGAGCGCGGCGGACTCGCCGCAACAGTGCCGTCACCGCGGCCAGGTAGTGAATACCTACCTGCTGCTCCTCTCGCGTTGGACTCATCCCCCAACCGTACTGAGCAGAGCGCTCCGGAACCAGCAAATTGCTGGCCTAAGCCGAGTCGCCGGTAACGCGCAGCGACTGCACCAACCGCGGACCATGTCCGAAAAGTTAGCTCAACGCTTCTTGCCTGCAAGAAAGAGGCCGATGGCTTTGTCGATGCGCCGCTGTCTGGTCTCATCGGTCTTGGCGCCGGCGATCTGGTCTACGTGGTAGCGCTGGAGACTGTTCGACAGACCTGCGAAGAACTCCTCAGTCCCCAGGTTTGCTCCTAGCGCCAAAGCGAAGTCTTTGGGGATCGAGACGTCCCGAGCGGTCTCGTTCAGGGTGAGCGTGACGCTGATCGGGTCTCCAGCACCCAAGCCGGTTTCCTTGCGGACCGCCGCGCTCATGCTGATAAGCGATTTGCCAGACATGACAGCGATCGTACTTCGGTACTCATAACCGTTCACTTCCACGTCAACCGGTGGCCGCTTGCCTGCGCCGAGCGCGTCGACCGCTTCGGGCGGAACGACAATCCCGGTGTTGTTCCCGAACGCGGTCAGCGTGGTATCGAACGAAACAGACGGCGATTTAGGCACGGGCCATCCTATCAAACGACCTAGCGACTCGCTGGCTGCCTACCGGGGTGAATGAAACGCATCCCAACGATCGTGATGCCGGTGCGAGGCCCACACCAGCACAAGTCCAGGACGGCCCAGACCGATTCCGGTGACCGATGGCGACCTCGTTCAGCCGTAAATCACGACAATGTAATTACACGCTGAGTATTCATAACTTACGAAGAAACCTCTTAAGCGACACAGAATGACGCCCGAAACCTTCCTTACATAGGAATTCCCCTTGTCACGCAACGTAGGAGATGCCGACAATGGTTAGAAAGCTCGTATTGCTCGTGGTGGCTTTGTCCACCGTGCTGGCGGCGATCCCGGTTCTGGCGTCAACTCGCCCCACCGACGTCGCAGTGCCAGCCAACTCACAAGACTCACGTGCGGAGTCATCGCTAGACGTGTCACTGGGCGCAGCCCGACTGGCCGGCCTTCAGACCGTTTCACCAGTATCCGGCCAGCTTGCGCCGGGCCAACGCCACGTTGCCGACGGATTTGCCCTCGAAGTGCAGGGCACCGACATTTCAACGTCGTTGGTTCGCGAGGGCTATCTCGAACTGCGGATCGCCGTTGCATACCAGAACAATGGCGTTGCTCCGATCCCCTATTCGGCCACAGCGTTCGCAGGCGAATACACCTATCCGCAGCTTGAACTCGTCGACGACGAGGGCGTCGTCTATCCATTCGACCGCAGCATCGCCGACCACGCAGTCGCCGGGTCTGATTTGCCGTCCATCCCAGTCGGGCTTCCTGCCCACTGGACGGTCGGCTATCAGGTGCCCGAAACGCAGGCATCGGATCTTGCGCTGCAACTAGTGCAAGCGGGCTCAGTCCTAGCCACCTGGGATCTCGACGCCACCCCGGTCGGTCTCGCAGGTTGGGGCGCCCCTGACGGAGCCGAAGTCGTCGGCGTCGGCCAAGACATCGCCTGGTCAGACGGACTTGTCGTCGACTTCCACACCACGTACGGCGATTCATGCGGTGATCCGTATTCGGTTGTCAGCGCAGGGAACGGCAAAGTAATCGGAACCGTGACGTCCTCAGCCATTGGGGACACGCTCTTCCCGAACGTGCTGTATCCGGTGGTTCCGTTCTATGCGATCTGGGAAGATGGCAGCTCAGCCCACTATCAGAACGTCCTTGATGCCGACTACCTCTTCGTTGATGTCGCAGATGTGGTCAGCGGCGACCCCGACCGATTCCAGCCCGGAATCGAGAAGAACAGCGTGCTGTACGACACAACTGTCAACAATCTCGAGTCAAACGAAAAAGTGATCATGCCCCCGGGTAGCGAGCACATCTTCGACCTCGAGTTCGGTCTGCCCCGAGACAGCCGCCTTGTCGACCCCCAGGCCAACCCTGTGGCGATGTATGCGATCACTCCGGACGGCACCGCCTACTGGGTGGATCTGTCAAACGCCGCCGACCTCGACGCCGAATTCGTCTTCCGTGACAGCTTCGACTTTGCGAAGATCAAAGACGCGGACCGTTTGGTGCTCGAAAAACTTACCGAGGCGTTCGCCTGTACCGAGTCGGTGCCCGTGCGATACCTCGGCACGATCGACGGCCTGGCCGACTACCGAGTAGTAACGGGCATCCCGTTCCCGGCCGAGGACACACTGGCGGTCGACGAACCGCTCCCCTAGCCCATCAGCGATGAGCCGGCCGGCTTAGGCCGACTCAGCGAGCAAATACGAACTCCAGAGCGGGTCCATTCGTGGGCCCGCTCTGGCGTACACCCATCCATATCGGTGGGGAGCCGAAGGTCTCTTGTTGAGGAGGAAACCCGTCTCTTCCAGGAAACGGGACCCCTTCCGTAGATTGCATCGCCGGCAGGCAGCGACCACGTTGTCCCATACGTGCTGGCCACCCCGAGATCTCGGGACCACATGATCTATGGACTCGGCCGGACCCCCACAGTATTGGCAGCGATGTCCATCCCGAGCGAACACGGCGTTTCGGGTAAGCGGGACCGTTCGCCCGTAGGGAACCCGCACGAACCTATTCAATCGGATCACCGACGGAACAGGAAGCTGAACCCGCTCAGCTCGCCAGATCCGATCAGAAGCCTCCAGCATTTGAGCTTTGTCGTTGAGGACGAGGACGGCGGCGCGACGCGTACTCACCACCGAAAGTGGCTCGTAAGTAGCGTTCAACACCAGCACACGCGCCACAGTCGACCCCTATTGAGAGCTTTCAAAATATACCATCGGTCCCGTCGATGACCGTCGGTTTGTTCAGGTCCTTGACATTGCACCTCCCCGCACCAACAATCCCGCCTATGCACGTAGTTGGCTATGTTCGAGAACGACCCGGATCAGATTCGACCGACACTGCGTTCATGCAGGCAGAACGAATCCGCATCTGGGTGGCGCGCAATGGCTACGACCTCATTTCTATTTGCCAGGACAATGCCCATTCATCGGAACGAGAAGGTTTCGGGGCCGTTCTCGGAATCATTTCGGCTGGCCAGGCCGAGCTCGTGGTTGTTCCGACTCTTGAAGCCCTCTCCCCGGACAAGGTCGCCCAAGAGGTCATGCTGTTCGAGCTTCGCGAGACCGGGATCTCGGTCGCCTCGACTGAGGAGGACGACCTCCTCGCCCTGGCAGTGCCTCCCGCCGATCCCGCTCGCATGTTCATTCGCGACGTACTTGAGAAAGCTGCCGGATTCCGGGGCGTCCGGGGAGCCAACCCAACCGAGCTGGCGGCCGTGAAATCTGCACCCGAACCAGAACCCGACGTCATTATCGAGTTTGTGGATTCACTTCCTACCACCGAACCTGACCCCGATCGGGCGTTGGCCTAACCGACAGCCCGCTGGTGCGGAGCAACTCAGAAAGTCGGCAAATAGCCAAGCGCGGCCAGGGCAGCTTGTCCGAATGCGTGAAAGTCGGTACCTCGCACCAATGCCGAACCAACGCCGATCTGACCAGATGATTCGAGCACAACGGTCAGCATGGCCTTGTCTGCGACAACCCGCTGATCGACCGAAACAATGGTCGGGCGAATACCCGATCTTCCCGATGCCTCATTGAGCGCATCGAGAATCGCCTCGCGGATCGATCCGGGGTCCGGGTGCGACCGCCGAACAGACCGCCGATCGCCACCGACCCGGACGGCCACGTCGCAATACGTCGGACCCTCCGAGACCGCGACCGCCAGCGCAACCGGACCTACCGCCGGCGCACCAGCCATCAACGGAGCGGCGACACTGGCCGGTTGAGCCTCTGTGGCCCCGCGATCAGGCACCACTGGCCCGTCCGGACCGACGTTGCCTGACGGCGACCCCGACTGCGTTTCCACGTCGTCGGAGCTCATCGGCGCCACGGGTGCGGCCGAGCCGTCGTCGACAGCCACCGTGAGCCCACGGCTCGTAAAGAGTTCGCGGATAGCGTTGGCGACCATCGACTGATCAGCATCAGCGGCCAGGACCACCCGAACCCCGGCCGGACCATCGTCGGACAGTCGGACATGGGCCTGTTCAATCCCTTCAAGACTGAGTAACGATTCCTCGATAGGTTTCAAGAGGTCAGCTTTCGTTGTCGACGGCGCCACATCAGAAACTCAACGACATCGGTCGGCGGCACCGCTGCTGAGGCGTCGCCGTACACGGTGGCAGTCCGCCAGCGGAGGTAGACATCTGAGAAGACGCCCGAACGCGCCCGCATACTCCACATCGTTCGTAAACCCTCCCACCAAACCGTTGGATGCCGTAGCACCGCCAGCGCCATCCTATACACGTGGAACCTTTCTTCGCCCGCCGACGATAGTAAACCCCAAAGCCGTAAAAAGTGGCGTCTGATAGGCTTGCAATCCGCCATTAAAAGGGAGAGAAGCGGGTGCAGGTCGGAATACCACAACCACAAGAACTGGCGAAATTTGCCGACCGGCACAAAGCCATCGCCAAGAATGTCGCCCAGGTAATCCAGGGCAAGGGCGAAGTGATTGATCTGCTCATCGCCTGCCTGTTGGCCGAGGGCCACGTACTCGTCGAAGACGTGCCAGGAGTAGGCAAAACCCAGCTCGCCAAATCGCTGGCCAGGTCCATCGAGAGCACCTTTCAGCGGATCCAGTTCACTCCCGATCTTCTCCCGTCTGACATCACCGGCGTCAGCATCTGGAACCGCCAGACAAGCGAGTTCGAATTCAAGCCAGGTGCGATCTTCGCCAATGTTGTGGTCGGAGACGAGATCAACCGAGCCTCACCAAAAACCCAGGCTGCGCTGCTCGAAGCCATGGAAGAGCGCCAGGTGACCGTCGACGGCACGACCCGCAGCCTTGCACCACCGTTCATGGTGATCGCGACTCAGAACCCGCTCGAACATGAGGGAACCTATCCCCTACCGGAAGCACAGCTTGATCGGTTCATGATGCGGCTCGTAATTGGGTACCCGGAACGGGCCGACTCGATCCAGATTCTCGACCGGCACGGCATGAGTTCGCAGTTCGACGAAATCAAGCCAGTCGTGTCAGGCACCGACATCATCGAGATGATTCAAGTAGCTCGCCGGATCCACGTCGCCGATTCGGTGCGCGAATACATCGTCGACCTCGTCGAAGGCACTCGACGCAACGCCGAGATCATGTTGGGCGCATCGCCACGAGCCGCGCTGTTTATTCAGAGGGTTTCGCGAGCCAGAGCTGCCATGGATGGGCGCGATTACGTCACTCCCGACGACATCAAACTCGTGGCTGCCCCGGTGCTGGCGCACCGTATGATCCTTCGACCAGAGGCGCATATGCGTGGTACCACCATGGACTCTGTCATCGAAGGCGTGATCTCGCACCTTCGCGTCCCCGGAATGAGCAAGCCCGCCTGATGTTGACCGACCGGGGCTGGGCTGGCGCAGGTGCGGGTCTCGCTCTGGTGGCTCTTTGGGCTGCATTGGGAGAACTGGAGTTACTCATCACCGCCGCGCTCCTCTTCATCGGGATCGGCGTTGCACTGCTTTACGTGCGTATCTCACGGCCGCGCGTGTCGATCGTGCGCCAGATCAATCCGTCGCTCGTGTACGAAGGCGACCAGGCCGTAGTCGAAGCGACCATTACGAACAACGGACGGTTCCGGATCCTCAACCCGACCTTCGAAGACGAGGTCGGCGGCCTCGGCTCGGCACGGTTTCACGCTTCTTCGATCCGGGCCGACGAGTCAGTAGTTGCCAACTATCAAATCGTCTGCCGACCACGGGGTATCTATACGGTCGGCCCGGCCGTTTTGGTCCTACACGACCCGTTTCGATTCGCCCGACGCCGATCGGTCGTCGGCGGATCCGACCGGCTTGTCGTATACCCCGAGGTTGAGCGCCTGACCGGATTCCCGATTGTACGAGGTCGCGATCCAGCCGTACACGCCTCGCGGCCCGAGTTCTCGCATCGTGGTGGTGAAGACTTCTTCACGATCCGCGACTACCGGATCGGCGACGATCTCCGCAGGGTGCACTGGCCAACGTCAGCCAAACGAGATCAGTTGATGATCCGCCAACTCGAGACGCCATGGCAATCACAGGCTCTCGTGATGCTCGACGTACGCTCCGGCGCATATCCTTCCCCTGCCGCTTTCGAAAAGGCGGTCAAAGGTGCCGCGTCGGTGACAAGCCACCTTTTCGGGTCTGGGTTCGAGACGTCGGTCTGGACTGGATCGGTCGCTCTCAGTCCGGGTGAGCCCTACGCAAAAATCATGGAGACCCTCGCAGTGGTGCGACCGGTCGCCGCCTTCGATATCGTGGCAGCCGCCAGCCGCCTCCAGAAATCGGGTCGCGGTGGAGCTTTAATCATCGTAACCGGCCGCCCCGACGAGGAGCTCCTTGCTGCCCAACGCCTGCTGAGCCGCGAATACCCGTCCACCATTGCTTTGACTGTTGCGGCCGGCGCCACCGCCGCCTCATTCCAACAGCTCGGCGTTCTCACGCTCAATGTCGAAACCGACCAATCCTGGGCTGCTGCCTGGCTTACTGCATCGAATCCATCATGGTCTACCGCTTCAGTCGACTGATCCTTCTCCTCTCGGTGTCGTTCACCGTGTTGCGGCTTGGCAACCTATTACGGCAAGCCGAGTCGGGGCCCCCATGGCAACTGGTGCTCATCGCCGCGTTCTTAATGGGAGCCGCCATCACGTGGCTGGTCGTCAACGCCAGGTTCACGACCATGACCTTTTTCACCGCGAATCTGCTCGGCTACGTGCTCGCCTCGCTGCGGATCATGGCTCCGGGAACCCTGACGTTCGGACTCATTCCAAGCGCGGCCACCCGACAGGTAGTCGTTGACGAACTGGCTTTCGCCGTTGAGCTGATCCGATTCGGGTCAACGCCCGTACTGCCGGTGCGGGGACTCATCGCAGTTATCGCCCTGGCTTTTTGGATCTTCGGGGCGCTCGGTACCTGGGGCTTGACGTCGCGCCGGCCAGCCTGGGCATTGCTCCCTCCCCTGATGCTGAGCCTGCAGCTAGCCACCATCGACCGTGTCCCCAGCCCGCGGAGCTGGACTATTGCTTTCGCCGCCCTGGTGGCCCTCAGCTTGCTGGCTATCGCCGTGGACGAACGTCGGCTGGGTACAGGCCGACTCCGGGATCGCCATGGAGGGGCGCGAGCAAGAACCGGCCTATCGTTCCCGATCGCCACGTTGGTAGCGATGGTGGGAGCGGCCGTGATAGCCAGCACCACGGTCGCCGGACTCGTACCAGGATCAGGACTACTCGAATGGCGGTCTCGCTCGGGCCTTGGGGGTGGGATCTACGGAGGCGTCTCGTACAACCTGTTTGTATCGACCGTTCAGTCGGACCTGCTGTCGCTCGGCGACGAACCCGTCTTTGTCGCCCAGGTCGCTGGGCCGGTGGAGCCCGGTTCGCTCTTCTGGAAGCTGATAAGCCTCGAAGAATACGACGGGACAAACTGGTATCCGGCCGACCAAGGGTTCACGCGACCGTCCGGTTCGCTCGGGTATGGCACCGATGAACTCAAATATCAAGGCAATACCGTTTCAGTGGCACAGGTAGTCCAGATTCGGTCTCTGAGGATGAACTATCTCCCGGCTCTGCGCGGAGTCAGTTCGCTCGTCTCAGACAATGACCTGCTCGATGAATCATTCTCGGTCAGGGCAGACGGATCTCTCCGATTTGATGCCCGAACCTTCGAAGGGCTGACCTACTCAATCCAGTCGCAGGTCCCGAACGATTCCATCGCCGCGCTTGCCACCGGTGAAGATGGTCGACTGTCGCCGCTATTCGCCGCGGCCGGGGAAGAGGGCCTGTTTAACGCGATTGCCGTCCCTTCAACGGGAGGGTCGCGGCCAACCAACCTTCGGGACTACACCGACCTCCCACCCGATCTTGATCCGCGCATTGCCGCACTCGCCCAGCAAATAACCCAGGCAGCCACCACCCCATTTGAAAGCGCCGTCCTGCTTGAGGCGTTTTACCGCAGCCCGGTCGAATTCAACTACTCGGTCGAAATAGACCCGGGACATTCGGCCAATAATCTCGCTGACTGGCTGTTTGACCCCGACAGCCCAAACTATCGGACCGGGTACTGCGAACAATTCGCAACCGGTATGGCGGTCATGGCCCGCGAGCTTGGCATCCCGTCGCGTGTATCACTCGGCTTTACCCCTGGCGAAGTCGACGAGGACGGGTTAGTCATCGTCCGACAACGTAATGCACACGCCTGGGTCGAGTTGTGGATCGACGGACACGGCTGGGTTCAGTTCGATCCGACCCCCCGGTCTGATGGCGTCAACCCGGCAACCAACCTCGGCTTCGACCCTCGCACTGTGTCGTTGCCGGGTGCGGATCCTTTGGATCCCAATGTCGGGAGTGTCGACGGGCGGTCCTCAATCGAGGACATCCTCAACGCCATCGACGAAGGAACCGACCCAACTCCGATTGGACCACTTCCCGATCTCTCCGGTCCAATCTCGATCCCCAACCTGGCCTGGTGGATCATCGGAGCCCTGGCCGCCGTGTGGGCCCTCCCTGCGCTCAAGCTCTTGCGGAGGCGAGGACGCCGGCGGGCCGCCATGCATGGGAACATCCGGGCGGCGTGGGGGGATATATTCGACCGACTGGTCGACCTTCGCCATGGCGCCGCCGCGCATCTCACCCCAGCCGAGTTGGCACGCAACACCGAACCGTCGCTCATGCCGCTGGCGATGGCGTACGGAGCGAACACGTATGGACCTGAGCGGGACACGTCCGATGGAGAGGTCCGACGCAACGCTGAGCTCTACGTCCACGCCGACAGTTGGATCAAGGCCAATCACACGCGAGGCGATCGCCTCAGAGCGTTGTGGAGTCTGCGGTCAGCCCGCACCTAATGCAACCGAGCCAGGTCGGTTAGCCGGACGAGGCTGCGTCTTCGCCGCCCAGCCGCAAGATGTCGAGAAAGCGCTCACGATCGAGCTCAAAGCGAGTGACGTCCTCTTCAACCGATCGGGTGATCTCGTCGATCGCCACAAAGAACGCCAGCTGACCCGACTTTAATGCGTCGAGTAGTTGTGCATCGTCGGCAGCAACTCGGAATATCGAAATCCCGTCGGTGACAAGTTTGACATCCGCCAGGTGGGTCTCCATGTCGGCGTTGCGACGGAGATAGTCCCAGGCCCGTCGCACCCGCTGCACTGACATCCCGTTGTCGAGCAAGCTGCGCACGACACGCAGCGCTACCAGGTCCCGGAACGAATACAGCCGACGAACCCCGGGGCGACCCCCGGTGGATTGAATGGATGGCCGGACCAGATCAACGCGATCCCAGTACCGAAGTTGATGCAACGAACAGTTCGTCAGTTTTGACGCCTGCTGCGCCGAGTAGCCCTCTTCCAAAACTTCTCCAAAAACCAGTCGCGGCGATGTGGTAAGTGCCGCTTTTGCCTCCGCGAACCCGATGAGTTAATCCCTCATACGGCCAGAATCGATACCCTAGCGTAAGTTATCGGCGTGTGATTCCGAGAGGCCGGTTCGTTAAAGAAGTTAAGGAATCGGTAGTTAATCGTCGGCGTGAGCGCCGGTCGCCCGCTCACGATCAGCGACTCTGGGCCGCCTTCCCTGAACGATCGCAAACACCGAACCGACCATCACGACGAACCCTACGGCCGCCAGCAATGTGCTGCGGGGAAACATCCAAACGAGAAAGATCAACCCGGCAATGGCCAGAACCGAGGCGAAGCGTTGCCTACCGACAGTCATTGGAATACGGGTGATATTGCGGACTGCGTCCGCCAGGTCTGGGTCCTCGTCGTAGAACTGACGTTCTATTTCCTCGAGGATCCTCTGCTCTCGATCGTCAAGCCCCATCGCTTCAATCTCCGGAAGGTCGTTACGCCAGTATACGTCAGCCCGCATCTATAGCGGGTCCGGGGTTTTCTTTTTTATGTCTGACGACTGCCGGCACCACGGCATCATGGCCAAATCGGTCTCGAATCTCCCCGACCGCGTCCGCGAGGTCGTCCCAGTTGGCTCCTCGGTCGGTGGCGAGTTGGTGGACGGCGAACTCGGCCGCTACGAGGCCCGAACCACCAACGCCGATGAGCCTTACCCGGCGCCCGACGACTCCGGCTCGTTCGAGTAGTTCGACAGCGGCAACAGTCAGATCGTGGCCAACCGCGGTTGGAGACGGCAGCGTGATCGACCGGGTGATCGTTTCGAAGCTATCGAAACGAATTTTGATGAAGACGGTACGAGCTTCGACGCCTGCCTGCCGCAGCCGGGTCGACAGACGGTCGGCGTGTCGTACGACCTCGGACCTGATCACCTCGTTTGACACAAGATCTTCCTCGTAGGTCTGTTCGTTCGAAATCGACTTGGCGTCACCATGTGGTTCGACGACACGGTCATCGATCCCCATCGACAGCCGGAAGAGCGAAGCGCCCGCTGAAGTCCCGAAGGTGCGCTGTAAGGCTTTCTGGCCAACGCTGGCCAGGTCTCCGACCGTCTGCACGCCAAGCCGCTCCAGCCCGGCATAGGTCGCCTCTCCCACCCCCCACATCGTCCGTACGTCGAACGAGTGCAGGATTTCGAGTTGCCGGACGCTGTCCATGACGAAGACCCCGTCCGGCTTGGCTCGGGCAGTGGCCAACTTGGCGAGGAATTTGTTCGAGGCAATCCCGCAAGAAGAGGGCAATCCGATCTCGTTCCGGATCCGCCGACGTAGATGCTCCGCAACGGACCGGGCGTCGGGATGCAGAAGCGTAAGGCCAGATACGTCGAGAAACGCTTCGTCGATGCTCAACTGTTCAACGACAGGGACCACTTCCTCGATGAGCAAAAATACCTTCTGAGAGACCTCGGAGTATCGGCCGTGATCGGATGGAACCAGAATCAGCTGGGGGCACATTCGTTTGGCTCGAACGGTCGGCATGGCCGAGTGAACCCCGAACCTTCTGGCCTCGTACGAAGCGGCAGCAATGACGCTCCGATTTCCCCCACCACCCACGGCGACCGGCTTGCCATGCAGCGCCGGGTTGGTCAATCGCTCGCACTCCACGAAAAACGCGTCCATGTCAATATGGATGATTGGTTCGGCGAACCCCATGCCCGAAGCCTAAACCTCTATGACTAAACCTCCGTGACTAAACCTGCGCCGCTAAACCCAACGGCAGGTCCACTTCCGGAGCCGTCTTGACACCTACACTCCTGCGCCATGGCGAATCTCATCCATCTCGTGCGACATGCCGAAGTCCACAATCCCGATCATGTCGTGTACGGTCGCCTCCCCCACTACGGGCTTTCCGAGTTGGGTCGCCGACAAGCCTTAGACGCGGCCCGTTATCTTGCCGGTCAGCCGATCGTCGCGGTGTGGTCGTCACCTCTGGAACGGGCACTCGAAACCGCCGGCATCATCGCCGCCCGCCACAACCTTCCTGTTCGGGTTGATGAAGAACTCACCGAATGGAAACTTGCAGACGGGTGGTCAGGCCTCGTATGGGAATCCCTGCCGGAGGCCCGGCCCGGCGAACTAGAAGCTTATTTGGCCCATCCGTGGGACATGCCCTTTTCCTCTGAATCGCTCGAAGCTCTGGGTGGGCGGATCGTGTCGGCCGTCAAGGCGATCAACGAGCGACATGCAGAAGGGGACGTTGTCATCGTGTCACACCAAGATCCAGTGCAGGTCGCCAAGCTCATCTTCACGGGTTCCCCTGTCACCGAGCTTCACACTGAGAAGCCGATGCACGGCACGATATACACGTTCCAACCGTCGTCCAATTGGAACGAAGGGGCTCGCTACGACCCGGAGAACCAGATCGAATTCCCGCCGGCTTAGTGCCGCCTGAGCGCCTCAGAGGGCTTCCAGGAACGCTCTATCTGTCTCAAACGCCAGGGGCGGCAGCGAATCCAATGCGAAGTACTCGGCTTCCTCGGCATCGTCTCCAGCCTGAAGTCGACCACCGACCACCGACCCCGAGAACCAGACACCAACAGTAAGTTTGTTGGGGTCGTGGAAGTTGGACGCAACATGGAGCACGTCGCCGATCTCAGCGACCAGTCCAGTTTCTTCTTCGAGTTCCCTCCGGGCCGCTTCCCGTACGTCCTCGCCGTAGTCGACAAACCCAGCGGGAACTGACCAAAACCCGGCCCGCGTGGCGCCTTCGGCTCGCTTGACCATGAGGATCTTTCCCCCTTCATCCCGGATCACCACGGCCGCCCCGACCCCGGGATTCCGGAAATGAACAAACGAACACTGCGGGCAGGCAGGGCGCTGCTTCCCGCCTGCCTTTCGCAGTTCAAGGGGCTCACCACACCAGGGGCAGTAGCTGTACTCACCTGGCCACTCGTGCGTATGCGTCACGTTCAGCATGGTACCCATCCTTCCGTGTTCTGATGCGCCGCCGGAGCGGCCATAATGAGGGCATGCGACCAGGAACCGACACTCCCCCCGTTTTGGCGGGCGTCCTCCAGATAGTCGCCACGCTCGCAGTCGTCATCGATTTAGCCTTTGGAAGCTCTCCAGAGATATCACGGCCCTTGACGGCTCTCGGTTTGCTCATCATGGTGATGGTCGGGCTAGTCGGGTTGTTCGTGGCGAGGGGTCGGTGGGCACGGCGATACCTCTGGCTGACCCTCATCGTTGAATCTGGCCTGTTTGTCGCTTTTGGCAGTGTCTGGATAGTTGCGGGGCTGATCCTGGCAGCTGGCTTCGCTCTGGCCATGCCCGCCATCGACGGATGGACTCGCCAGCTTCGCAGAGCCGACGCCCCGCCCAACCCTTCAGTCCTCCTTCCCCTCATGCTGTTGGCAATCCCTGTGCTGCTAGGTCTCAGCGGCGAGTCAGGCCTGCTCGATTGGATCTTTGCACTCACCACAGCTGCCGGCGCCTGGTCGTACGGTCGCGCCCACCAGATCACCCTCTGGTGGTTGCGCCTTGGCTATCCCCTGTTTGGTGTATTCGTTTCACTTGCTCACACTGATTGGTTTGGCGCGGTCGTGGCCCTGGTGGTCGGAGCGGTCGCCGTTGTGGCCTGGCTGCCGGGTTCGATGCGAGGCATCCGACCCCTCGAGGCGCGTCGGGTTGAAGCAAAACCTGTCTTTGCCGAAATGGCGCCTCCAGGATTGATGGATCAAATCGGACGAGACCGTCGCGGTCGGAGGAAGCCATGAGGCGTTACCCGAACCCCTGGTTCGCCATCCCTACGCTGATCGGGACACTCATCGGGGCAGGCCTCGGGTGGTCGGTTACCACCGCCACGTGCGGCCAGCAGGCCTGTTACGGGTGGGCGACCGTTGCGGCCATCGTCTCGGGCCTGATCGGCATGGTGGGGGTCGGTACGGTCGTAGTGCTGGCCATTCGATCGACGGAAGAATTCCAACAGGCTTCCGCGGCAGGGCGCCCCGAGTCCGGAGCTGGCTGTGAGGTTCCTGAAGATCTGCCCTAGCTAGGTACTCACCTGGCTAGCCGCCTAGCACCAGCGCGACGTTGTGCCCTCCGAACCCGAACGAGTTCGACATTGCCACACTGACGTCAGCCTTCCGGGCGGTGTTCGGAACGTAATCGAGGTCACAGTCGGGGTCAGCCGTCTCGTAGTTGATGGTCGGAGGCAGAACCCCATCTCGCATCGCCAGGAACGTCAGCACTGCCTCCATGGCTCCTGCGCCGCCCAACAGGTGGCCGGTCATCGACTTGGTCGACGACACCGCCAGGTCATACGCGTAATCACCAAACACGCGCTTGATGGCAGCCGTTTCGGTCGCGTCGTTGGCAGCCGTAGAAGTCCCGTGCGCATTGATGTACGTCACCGCTTCCGGGGGAAGGTCGGCATCGCGCAGCGCCGCAGCCATCGCTGCGGCTGCGCCGGTCCCGCCCGGTCGTGGCAGCGTCATGTGATACCCGTCCGACGACATGCCGTATCCGAGAATCTCACCGTAGATGTTCGCACCACGGGCTTCAGCCATTTCATATTCTTCAAGAACCAGGGCGGCCGCACCCTCGGCGAGGATGAACCCATCGCGGTCCGCGTCAAAAGGACGTGAAGCCCTTTCCGGTTCATCGTTGCGCGTCGAAAGTGCCCGTGACTGATTGAAAGATCCCATCGCAAACTCGTTGACAGCCGCTTCCGCTCCCCCGGCCAGCATGACATCGGCCGCCCCGCGACGGATGATCTCCGCCGCATCGCCAATGGCATTGGCCGAAGCGGCACACGCAGTCACCGTGCACATTGACGGGCCGAGCAGTCGATGGGCCATTGACACGACTCCAGCACCCATATTCGAAATCAGCTTCGGGATCGTGTAGGGGTTGATTCGGCCTGGCCCCCGCTCGCGAAGTACGTCAAGACCCTCAATGAACGAGTCCATGCCGCCAATCCCGACACCCATGACGACGCCGGCGCGTTCGGAGGCTGGATCCCCCTCTTCATAGGCGATCCCGGCGTCGGCAAACGCCTGATCTGCTGCTACTCGCGAATACTGTGCGAATCGATCAAGGACCTTCGCTTCTCGAGTGCCGAAATACGCGCCTGCATCGAAGTCCTTAACTTCACCAGCTATCTGGGTTGGGAGTCGTTCGGGATCGAACCGGGTAATTCGAGCCACCCCGGATTTTCCATCCTGAATCGCTGACCAGGTCGTCTCGACATCATGCCCGAGCGGGTTGATGGTTCCGAGACCCGTGACTGCAACGCGTCGTCGGGACATCGATTACCTACGAGTCGAGTTTGGCGATAACGATGTCGACGGCTTGGCCGACGGTGCCAATGTTCTCTGCCTCATCGTCCGGAATCGACACGCCGAATTCATCCTCAAGTGCCATAAGCAGTTCGACGACGCCCAACGAGTCGACCTCAAGGTCTTCTTCGAAGCGAGCGGCGTTATTGAGCTTTGCTTCATCAAGACCCAGCTCGGTTACGAGCAGCCCATTCATTCGTTTTTCGATTTCTGCACGATCCATGTCGGATCCTCCTCCATAGGTATTTTCTGTTTAAAGAGCTATTCCGCCGTCGACGACCAATACGTGTCCGGTGATATACGCAGCCTCCGGTGAGGCAAGATAGCCGACCGCACTGGCGATTTCCTGTGTTGTCCCCAATCGGCCTATTGCGATACGGGCTGCCACTGCCGAGGTGACGCCTTCTCCGAGTGCGTCGGTCATATCCGTTTCAATGAACCCGGGAGCGACAACATTGACCGTGATATTGCGTGAGCCGACCTCCTTGGCAACCGACTTCGAGAATCCGATGATGCCTGCCTTGGATGCGGCGTAGTTGGCCTGCCCGGGATTACCCGCGATGCCCGAGACCGAAGACACAGAGACGACGCGACCCCACCGGGCCTTCACCATGCCCTTGAGAGCACGTTTGGTACACAGGAACACCGAAGAAAGGTTCGTGGCAATCACGTCCGCCCAGTCAGATTCGCTCATGCGCATCAACAATCCGTCCCGGGTGATGCCAGCGTTATTCACTAGAACCTCGACCGGGCCAAGCTCGGATTCG
Source organism: uncultured Acidimicrobiia bacterium (assembly GCA_965363765.1). GTDB lineage: Bacteria > Actinomycetota > Acidimicrobiia > Spongiisociales > JAENVV01 > JAENVV01. The sequence goes on along the minus strand of CBDTUI010000008.1, from coordinate 20,485 downwards.
ATGGTGCTGAACATTGACTCGACTGCAGCGGCATCTCCTACATCAGCACCCACGGCGAGGGCTACACCCCCAGCCGCGGCAATGGCCGCCACAACCTCTTCGGCTGCGTCAGCACGAGACGCATAATTCACCGCAACCCGATAGCCATCGGCGGCCAACTGCTGACAAATGGCCGCTCCAATGCCTCGCGACCCACCCGTGACCAGCGCCACCCGTCCCAAATCGGTCACTGCCAAATCGTTCATTGAGTCTCTTCTGGGGGGCGAGTCACGGCCTCGTTGCGACCGAAGTACTCGAGGTTGGCCTGAACAAGATCCAAGCCAGTGCGGTCACTGGCCGGAAACTCGACGTCGAACGTTTCAATCGGGGTCACTCGGTCACCCCACTGGAAGGTAGCGGCTGCCCATGTCAGGCCCGCTCCGAAAGCGGCAAACACCACCTTGGCACCTGGCTCAAGACGGCCTTCTTCGAGCGCCTCTGCCAGAGCGATCGGAATCGTCGCTCCGGAGGTGTTGCCATACGAGGCGATGTTGACGAAAACCTTCGATTCGTCGATTCCCAGGCGGCGGGTAGCGGCATCAATGATCCGAACGTTGGCCTGGTGAGGGATCATGAGATCGACATCTTCCGAACTCCAACCGGCCTGTTCCAGCACCCGCGCAGAAGAGTCGGCCATCATGGTCACCGCCCGACGGAAGACCTCCGAACCGCCCATCTGAATGGCTCGTTCCGACGAAACCGCTTCGTCGGTGTAGCTCTTCGTGCCGCTCTGAGGAGCCCAGAGCAGTTCTTCGGTTCCTACTTCAAGTCCCATCTCGGATGAGAGCATTCCGACCGGTTCGTCCTGTTCGACGGCCTCAAGCAGGACCGCGCCAGCACCATCCCCAAAGAGCACCGCAGTCGTACGATCACGAAAATTCACAAAAGAGTGCAGCTTCTCAGCCCCAATCACGAGGGCACATTTGTGGGTACCCCCTTTGATCATATTGGTTGCCACGATCAGGGAGTAGAGAAACCCGCTGCAGGCGGCGTTCAAGTCGAAAGCCGCGGCGTTGGTCGCTCCGAGCTTGGTCTGTGCCCATGCGGCGGCCGACGGCAACAGCGTATCGGGCGAACACGTCGCCACAACGATGAGATCGACGTCTTCGGGCGACTTGCCTGCGGCGGCGATAGCTTGCCGGCCGGCGAGCGCCGCCATGTCTGACGTTTCGACCTCGGCGATGCGGCGTTCCTTGATCCCGGTTCGCGTCGAGATCCAGTCGTCAGAGGTCTCCATGATTGTTTCGAGGTCGGCGTTCGACAGAATCGCAGGCGGTATTGCCTTGCCCCACCCGGTGATGGTTGCGTATCGCACTGGCGTTCTCCTCTGAGAAGTTGTGAACTTGACTCTAGAGCCGGAGTTGCTGAACCGCAGCCTCCTGCGATTCGTCGTCGTTGACGACAAGCACTTCCGACTCTGGTGCAGACCGTTTCGCCATCCCGGCGGTTACGTCCCCCGGACCGACGTGTACGAACACCCCGACGCCGGCTTTGGCCATGGCGGCCAACGATTCGGCGAACCGAACGGGCGACGTTAGTTGCTCGACCAATCCGACCCCGATGTCGGCCACGAGGGGCGCAGCGGTCACATTTCCGTACACAGGGAATCGGGGTTTGCCAAACGGCACGTCGGCCACGGCCGCCGCAAGTTCCGCAGCGGCCGGCTCCATAAACGGCGTGTGGAATGCTCCAGCAACCTTCAACTTGACCGCCCGCCGAACCTCCAGTTCGCGGGCGTTTTCGACGACCCAGTCAATGTCGTCGTCGCCGCCGGCGACCACCACCTGACCGGGGGCATTGAGATTGGCTACCCACAGCCGACCACCGGTAGCTCGCCTTTGTGCGGCAATCGATTCAGCCGTTTCGGGATCGGCACCGAGAAGCGCCGCCATCGACGACGGTTCACGGTCGGCAGCGGCCGCCATCGCCTGGCCACGCTTGGCAACCAACTTGAGTGCATCCTCAAAACTCAAGACTCCCGCCGCTGCGAGCGCGGTGTATTCGCCGAGTGAATGCCCTGCGCCAGCTACGGGTTGATATCCACCTACTGCCTCCGAAAAGGCCAGCCATTGCGCATAGGCAAGCGCAAACAGGGCGGGTTGGGCGTGCTCGGTGCGCGTAAGCACATCCTCGGGCCCCTCCAGGCATAGCTCCTTGAGCGACCAACCGAGCACGGCGTCGGCTTGCTCGACAAGCAGATCGGGCGCTGCCTCAAAAAGACCAGCGCCCATTCCGACAAATTGGGCACCTTGGCCCGGAAACAAAACTGCGTAACTCATGGAACCCTTCTTCGACTCGGGTCGACCCGGCCAGGTTACCCAACGATCGGCCGGCGAGTCGGTGAGGTTCGATCTTCACGTTCCAGTTGTTTACAATCCTGCGTTCGCTCACCGAGGTATTCCGAAAGTGTCACCAGTAATCCCCACCCTTGCTACTACTGAGCTCCCAATTCCTGAGCGCTTCGGTCGCTTGTACGACCTTGCCTACAACCTCTGGTGGAGCTGGGACGAAGCTGGTGCCGACCTGTGGCGGGCCGTAGATGTCCAACTGTGGGAACGCTACCGAAACCCGGTCGAAATGCTTGCCGCCGTCGAACGAGCCACGTGGCAACGACTGGCAGAATCCGAAGACTTCGCCGATCAATACGCCAACACCGTCCGCCGTTTCGACAGCTACATGGCCGCCAAGGACACCTGGTATGAGCGCCACCACGGTAAGGGCGACACGTCAGTCGCCTACCTGTGCGCCGAGTTCGGTATCCACTCTTCTCTGCCCATGTACTCGGGCGGTCTCGGCGTCCTTGCCGGGGACCACACCAAGTCGGCCTCCGACCTCGGGGTGCCCTTCATCGGAGTTGGACTCTTATATCGGCGGGGTTACTTCCGCCAGCAGATTGGAGCACTCGGAGGGCAGCAAAACCTCAACCCTCAGCTCGACCTCGCTCGACTGGCCGCCCGTCCGGTGCAAAGCCCCACCGGTGGACATCTGAAGATACCGCTCCAGTTCCCGGGCCGAGTTGTTAAGGCGGCAGTCTGGAGTATTGCTGTAGGACGCGTTTCTTTGTTGATGCTCGACACCGACATCATCGAGAACGACCCTTCGGACCGACCGATCACCTCCATGCTGTATGTACGGGGACGCGAAGCACGTTTCTGCCAGGAATACGTGCTCGGGGTCGGGGCGGTTCGGACCCTGCGGGCCTTGGGGATCGACCCGGCCGTCTGGCATGTCAATGAGGGCCACGCAGCCATGAGCCTTCTCGAACGGATCAGCGGTGAGGTCACCGAAGGGGCCACGATCGAGGAAGCCGAACGGAGCGTCAAGTCCAAAACCTTCTTCACGCTTCACACGCCGGTTCCGGCCGGAAACGAGCGCTTCGATTTTGGTCTGGCCGAAAAGTATCTGGGGTACTGGCCAGCCACCGTCGGGACAAACATCCACCACCTCGCACAGCTGGGTTCATCTCGCCCGGGAGACGAAGGCATGTTCGACCTCGGGGCGCTGGCCATCCGCCTGGCAAGCTCCGTCAACGGTGTATCCCAGCGACACGGAGAGATCGTCAACCGCGACTGGTCTCACCTGCTCGCCGCCCCCGGTATTGGCATCACCAACGGGGTGCACAGTCCTACCTGGATGTCACGCCCGATGAATCGGCTGCTGCGGGATGCTTTGGGCGCAGACTGGTCGGTCGACTTGATCGAAGATGAAGGCGCCACAGATATCATCCGCGACCTGCCCGATCAGGAAGTGTGGGACGCCCACCAGAATCGCAAGAACGTACTCACGACTTTTGCGCAGGGACGGATCAGGAGCCAATTGGCACGCCATGGCGGGTCACCTGATGAACTGAGGTCGGTTGATCGAATGCTCCCCTCCGATCGTTTGACGATCGGTTTCGCCCGCCGTTTTGCGACCTATAAGAGGGCAACACTGCTGTTTCACAACCTCCCGTGGCTGCAGGCGATTCTCACCAACCCGGATCGACCAGTTCAGCTGGTCTTCGCCGGTAAGGCCCACCCGGCCGACCAAGAAGGCCAGGCGCTTATCAGGCACATTCATGAGCTGGCCCAGTCGCCCGAACTCAAAGGCCACGTGTACCTCCTCGAGGACTATGACATCCGAATGGCCAGGTTCCTCGTGCAAGGCGTCGATGTGTGGTTGAACAACCCGCGCCCACCCGAGGAGGCGTCTGGGACATCCGGGATGAAGGCCGCCATGAACGGGGTACTCAACCTCTCGGTACTCGACGGGTGGTGGATCGAAGGGTTCAACGGCAAGAACGGCTGGGCGTTCGGACATGAGTCTGATATCGGGGACCACGATCGCCAGGATGCCGAGGACGCGGTATCGCTCTATCAGCTTCTCCAGGACCAGATCGTTCCGCTGTTCTACGATCGCGACGACAGCGGTATCCCACTGGGATGGCTGCAGTTGATGAAAGAAGCGATGGCTTCTACGGGTGGCGCGTTCTCATCGAATCGGATGGTGGCCGACTACGTCTCAAAGGCCTACGTTCCGCTGGGACTCTGAGGCCATCAGCTCGCGAATCGACCGCACTGCCTGGCCGATTCGGTGTTCGTTTTCGACAAGTGCGAATCGCACGTAGCCCTCGCCGTGGCTCCCGAACCCGACTCCAGGAGAAACGGCTACGTTGGCATGCTCAAGCAGGTGAATGGCGAAATCGAGTGACCCCATGTGGGCATAGCCAGGCGGAATAGGTGCCCACACAAACATGGTGCCACGGGGCTTTTCGATCACCCATCCGGCCCGATTCAGACCGTCGATGAGGATGTTGAGTCGCTTCTCGTAGATAGCGTTTACCGCCACGACATGGTCATCTCCTTCGTTGAGGGCGATGATCGAAGCAATCTGGATCGGCTGGAAGGTGCCGTAGTCAAGGTATGACTTGAGCTTGGCGAGAGCAGCGACCATCTCACGGTTGCCGAGGACAAAACCGACGCGCCATCCCGCCATCGAATGACTCTTGGTCAGCGTGTACAGCTCGACACCAACGTCTATGGCTCCTGGCACCTGGAGTAGCGATGGAGGTTGATATCCGTCGAACGCAATATCGGCATATGCGAAATCGTGGACCAGGAAGACGTCCTGTTCTTTGGCGAAGGCCACGAGACGCTCAAAGAAGTCAAGGTCGACACACACAGTTGTCGGGTTATGCGGGAACGACGTGATGATCACCCGGGGACGCGGCCAACTGTCCATGAATGCAGCGGTCAGGGCGTCGAAGTACTCGTCGCCTGCCGATACCGGAACTCGCCGAATTTCGGCCCCGGCCAGCAGTGGCGCATACATGTGAATGGGATAGGACGGTTCGGGTACGAGGGCAACGTCACCCTTCTGAACCAGAGTCCACATGAGGTGCGACAGGCCTTCCTTCGCCCCGATCGTGTTGATTACCTCAGTTTCGGGGTCAAGAGTCACTCCGAAACGTCGCTGGTAACGATCTGCGGCGGCCCTACGGAGATTCGGTATGCCCCGCGATTGGGAGTATCGGTGGTTTTTGCCGAGTTGGGCAGCCTCGCACAACTTGTCGACAACCGCGTCCTGGGTGGGGATGTCAGGATTCCCAAACCCAAGATCAATGACGTCGCGTCCGGCGCGTCTCGCTTCTGCCTTCAGTTGGTTTATCTGCGCAAAAACGTACGGCGGTAGGTTTCCTATACGACGAAATTCCACAGACTCGACTTCCCCTCGTGATTACGTCTGCTTTTGACGAACGTTAGCTCGCGAAGCGGTCGAGGATCTTGCGGACGCGCGACGGCATCAGGTTGGTGCCGAGACCCACCAGATTCTCGATAAGTGCGAGAACGTCTTGGCTGCCGTCCCAGTGTTCCGTGATCACATCTCGCCCGGCCGTCTTGATGAGGTGGTTGAGCGAATACGCAATCAGCAACAGGTCGTCCGTTTGGCCGATGACCGGGATGTCAGGAATGAGGTCCAGAGGGGTGATGAGATAGGTCAGGGTGCCGAGCATCAGTGCCTTCGACCGCACCGGAACCCGGGGATCGCGCACCAGCCTCACCAATAATTTGGCCAGATTCGGGAGTGCTAGCACACCTTCAAGGAGGATCGGACCGTAGCGGCGCAGCACAGTTCCATCCGGGGCAAGTACGTCATCAGGTCGCAGCGGTTCAGCCATAGAAGGACAGGATACCGCTTAAGGCTCGACAACCAGAGAATGGGCGGCCAGGCCTGCACCGATGGCTCCCCCAGCTGCCCCGAGTTGGCGCCGAACGATCGGCGGGATCGGTCGATGCTCGGCTCCTTCGAACCGATTCTGAAACGCCTGTCGGGCCGGGTCCAACAACAGGTCGCCTGCGTCGGCAACCGCTCCGCCAATCACGATTACTTGGGGGTCGAGAATGACCGCCAACGTCGCCAGTCCTCGCCCAAGGCCGTCGCCGACGGCTTGGTAGGCGTCGAGCGCCGCCCGATCATTGTTCAGGGCGGGACCGAGCAAATGAACTCCGGTTGCAGGCTCACCGCCAGCCGCTTCGGCCACGGCCCCATCAGGAGCCCCTTCAACAATTGCGCGAGCCAACACGTTGAGCCGTCGACCGGAGACAAGCGTCTCCCAACATCCTCGGTTGCCACACGTGCATGGCTCTCCCCCCGGATCGATAACAATATGGCCGAATTCGCCCGCGAATCCATTCCCGCGATAGATCTTGCCATTGGCGATGATGCCTCCACCGATACCGGTACCCAACGTCAATACGATGGCGTGCGCATACCCTGCTGCGGCGCCAAGAGCCGATTCGGCTACTGCCCAGAAATTGGCGTCATTGTCGACAACAACCGGGAGGCCGAAGCGGGCTTCTGCAACTGCGCGAAACGCGATGTCGACACCGTCAATATTCGGACCCCACGCCAGACGACCCTGATCATCGATCAGGCCAGCAACTCCCAGCCCAATACCAGCCACGTCTGGCGTCATTAGTGAATCGATGAGGGCGAATGGTTCGCCAAGCATGGCGTCGTGGCTAGCCGGGCGGGGGCGGACCAACTCACTCGTGATGGTCCCGTCTGGTGCCACACGGCCGCCAACCATCTTGGTGCCGCCCAGATCAACCCCGATGGTGACCTTTGCGTTCAATCGGGTGCCTTCTCGGAAGAAAACCTAACTTTCAGCTCGACGCCAGAAAGCTTGGCCCCACTCACGACACGGCGCCGAAGCGAGTCCGGCAGGATAAACGATCGGCGGTACGGTCCTACGGTCACGATCAGCTCATCACCGTGGCGAAGAACATCGAGCTCTCCCTCGTCGGCGTAACCGACTGTGAGCGTCATCACCACGTCGGCCCCCTCCTCTGACACGACAAACGGTGGGCGTGAGTCAAAGCTCGCCACTGGATCAAGGTCGCCGAATAGTTCCGCTCCGAGGACCCGAAGCTTGTCAATCCCGACCATCTCTTCACCGAACAGTCTCAAGCGTAAGCGTTGCGTGTCGGGAAAGGACTCGTCGATCGTATCGAGATGGCGGGCCTGAACCTTGAGCCACTCTTTGAAGTACGGATCATCGATCGTTACTGGCAAAACCCGATTCACAATCACCGCATCGACCGCGTACCCAAACAGGCTGAGATAGCTGTACGTCCGCCGGGCTTCGTTCACAACCATTTTCTCAGGATTAATGACGAGGCGAGCAGTCGTTACTGAACTGTCGCCCAACAGTGCTCGCACCGCCTCGATGTTGGCGAAGATGCTGTCGGCCGCTTCGAATACCGCTTCCGATGGCATGGGCAGCTTCGTTACACGCTCGAGTACGGGACGCGCTGCTCGCATCAATTTGCGTTCCGTGGGCATTACCCGCTCGAAGTACCAGGAGAGGACCTCGGGCAGACTAAGAAGCCGTAGCGTCTCGGCCGTCGGAGCACAGTCGACGACGATGACGTCATACAGACCGGACCGCACGTGGTCATTGACCTCGAGCAGAGAAAATAGTTCGTCCATACCAGGGAACACCAGGAATTCTTCAGCCTCGATCCCGGTAACCCCACCCCAGTTGAACACCGCTTTCAGCTGATCATTGATCTGGCCCCAGTGTTTGGTGAGCTGGCGCTGCCCATCGATCTGCTGACCTGCCAAATTCGCGACGATGTCGCCTGGTGTGTCTCCGAGGGCAATATCGAACGCATCCGCCAAACTGTGAGCCGGGTCGGTCGAAGTCACCAGCGTGCGATATCCGGCATCGGCCGCCGCCAAAGCGGTTGCAGCTGACACCGTGGTCTTACCAACTCCACCTTTGCCCGTAACGAGCAGGACTCTCATTCGCTGGCCAGGGACTCGGCGCGGCGTTTGAGCCCCCGCAAGGCTGTCGAGACCAGGGTCTTTTCGGCTTGTTTCCTCAAGAATCCTGGGATAACCAAGGTTGTTTCGACCTGGAGCGCGTAGACGACGGAGGTGCCACCATCGTCGGTCTCGGTGAACTCGTACGATCCTTTCATGGCCTCAATATCAGGCCCTGGTATGGCCGTCCACGACATCAAGTTCGGCACGTCGTGCTCGTAGACGAGCTCGTAGCTGATTTCCTTCAGCATGGCGTCCACACGAAAGGAAGCCCGATTGGGCAGGCCGTCGTCGTCGGTTTCGAGCACGTCGACCGCCTTGACGCTCTGCGCCCAGTCCGGATAGAGAGACAAATCTGCGGCCACGTCGTACACCAGCTCGATTGGGGCGCTGATGTCGATGTTCTGGACAGTCCCTTCGGACATATAACTACCTTTGACTTGCGTCCGCACAGGCTAGCGGAGGACCGACCTATCGGGATCGGCCAGTGCTAGCCGTCAGCCGCGATCCGGGAGTTCAAAAGGGCGTCCGGTGGCCCGAAAGTAGCCGACGTTCTGGCAGAAAGTCTTTCCAATTCTCCAGCGCGAGGCTTGCGGTTGGTGCACGTCACCGAACAAGTGATAGTCAGGTTGATACTGCTCGACATAGGCAAGCAATGCCCGACTCGCTCGTTCACGCCGACCCGTGACAACGTCGGTACGCACCGGGTCTATGGCGGGGGGGATGTGAGAACAAAGGATGTCTACCGGTCCGAACCCGGCCAGAATTGCTTCAACGTCACCCTCGGACACCGAAATGGAGCCAGTGAGCGGGGCCGCCTGAGCTCCGCCTACAAACCCGATTCGATAGCCAGCCAGTTCAACGACGTCACCATGGACGAAGGCCATGCCTTCCGGGAGCGCTTCCGTCAGCAACTGCGGCACGTCGACGTTTCCAAAGGTGGCGAATCCAGACGCACCGACCAGCGCCAGGCGCATGGCGTCGTACTGCGCCTCGGCGGCTTTCGTGAAGGCAGCTCGCACGTCACCATCAAAATCATTGGATGCTTCTCCCCACAGTTCCCGCCATCCTGCGAAGTCCTGCTTGGCCCGGTAGGCGGCTACGCGTATGGCGAATTCAAGACCGAGAACATCCGCCACCATGCCTTCGCCGGTCCGATAGTCGACATAATTAAGAAAATCGCCGAGGATTAGCAGAGGCTGTTGCCTGGCGACCACCCGCCGAACCGCTTCGTTGTTTCCATGCAGATCACTGATAACGAGCACTAGAGCCGCGGGGCGGGTAGGTCGTTGGCGTTGCCGTCTCCCTCAACCGGGTCTTCGTCCACCCAGTGCGCATACCACGCCGCCCCGGCCGCTCCGGCCAGGGCTCCGACGATCGGCGTGGCCCCAGGCCAACCGGCGTATGAACTCGAGAGGCCCGCCATCCCAAATCCAACCAGTGCCGCAATCGCCAGTTTCAGCTGAGGAACCCGGCGCTCTGGATCAAATCGCACCAGGACGTCGGCCTGGCCCAATCCCCGCAGAAGAATCCAACCGACCAACGAGGTGAGCCCAATCGCAAACGCAATCCAGTAGGCCGTAATCACGCCGAACCACCGAGCTGGCTGATCACTTGAATGATGATCACGAGAACCAGGCCACCCGCGAGAAAGGTGATTCGCCTGCCATAGAGCAGCGGGCGATTGCCGTTCGCAAGCGCCAGGGCGTCAACGACCGAGACCGCCCATATTCCCAGATGGGCAACCCCAAAAAAGGTCGCCGCAGCGACCTGAGAGGCACTGGCCAGAGACGCGGAAGCAATCCCTGAGAAAAGAACGAGGGCTGCGATCGTCAGCCCGAGCAAACCGTTGCCGGCCTTGACGTGTCCCATGCCGGGCAGGAAGATGGCCCACCAGAGCACCTTTCGGGTATCGACGTCAGGTCGATCTGTCTTTTCTGCGCCGAACGTTTCATAGATCGAAGCTCCGCAAACGGTACAGTCGTTGGCGTCAAGCGGGTTGGGACTGTCACAAGACTTGCAGGTCCATCCGGCGCCGGTCGGGTCGGGCATCTGACGGGTGGCGACCGCTCCCCCGAGAGAGTCAGTCGTTTCCACGTCGGCGGATGTGCCGGCGTCAACGATCGGAATCGGATCCGGGGACGAGGCCGGGGCGGATTGAGCGAATGGCGAGTAGCACTGGTTGCACCAGACGGCGCTGTCAGCGTTCGTCGCTCCACACGTTGGACATTTAAGACTCATTTCTGACGTCAGGGTACCCCACCTAAACCCTATTCCGGCGCCATTACTCGTCGGTAACGCAACCCTCGGAGGCAGACTTCACGGTGCGAATGTACCTGGCGAGCGTTCCGCGCTCTGCTTTCAGGGCCGGCGGCGACCACGCCTGACGGCGGGCCTCAAGCACGTCAGCGGGCACGAGAAGATCGATGGACTTCGCCACGACGTCGATGACAATACGATCGCCCGCCTCAACTAGGGCGATCGGGCCGCCGACCTGGGCTTCGGGAGTGATGTGGCCGATAATGAATCCGTGCGAACCGCCAGAGAACCTACCGTCGGTCAGCAGTGCGACGGAGTCTCCCAGTCCGGCACCCATCAGTGTGGACGTCGGCATGAGCATTTCCGGCATTCCTGGGCCACCTTTGGGTCCCTCGAAGCGAATGATGATCACATCCCCTGGAGCGATCTCTGAGCGCTCGAGCGCAGCCAACATGTCCTCTTCAGAATCATATGGTTTGGCCGGACCATCAAAAAAGAATCCCTCTTTTCCGGTGATTTTTGCTACCGAACCTTCGGGCGCCAGGCTACCGGTCAGCATCTGCAGGTGACCGGTTTCTTTGATGGGAGCGTTCCAAGGATGCATGACCGTTTGCCCCTCACTCAGACCAGGCAGATTGGCGATGTTTTCGCCGATCGTATTCCCGGTTACGGTCATGCAATGATCGTTGAGGACGCCCTGATCGGCCAGCATCTTGAGCACGGCCGGAGTACCCCCGACCGCATGGAGATCCTCCATGACATAGCGACCTGACGGTTTCATATCGGCAAGCAACGGGGTCCGATCGCTGACTGCCTGGAAGTCATCGAGCGTCAGTGTGATACCAACCGACCGACCCATTGCAATCAGATGCAGGACTGCGTTGGTTGACCCGCCGAGGACCATGATCGTGAGCATGGCGTTTTCGAAGGCATCGCGAGTCATGATGTCGGCCGGCTTCAAGTCGATCTCGAGCAGGTTTCTGATCGCCGCTCCCGCCGCGAAGCATTCCTCCAGCTTGTCGGGATCGGTGGCTGGCAGCGACGCCGAATACGGCAAACTCATGCCAAGGGCTTCGATGGCAGCGGCCATCGTGTTGGCGGTGTACATGCCCCCACAAGCACCTGCACCGGGGCAGGCAAGGCGAACGATGTCGAGCCGAGCCTCTTCGTCGATCCGTTCAGCGAGCAGTTCGCCATACGACTGAAACGCCGAAATCACGTCGAGTGGCTCTCCGTCGGTCCCGACCCCGGCCCGAATCGTGCCGCCATAGACCATGATCGATGGCCGGTTGAGCCGGCCCATCGCCATGATCGTTCCGGGCATGTTCTTGTCGCAGCCGGGCAAGGCAACCAGCCCGTCGTACCACTGGGCACCCATCACCGTCTCAATCGAGTCAGCGATGAGGTCGCGAGACTGGAGCGAGTACGACATCCCGTCGGTGCCCATCGAGATACCATCAGACACCCCAATGGTGTTAAAACGCATCCCGACCAGGTCGGCAGCGACGACGCCTTCCTTGACCTTGGCGGCCAGGTCGTTGAGGTGCATGTTGCACGAATTGCCTTCGTACCACATCGATGCAATCCCAACCTGGGCTTTGTCCATGTCCGGGCGGGTAAGTCCGGTGGCATACAACATCGCCTGGGAGGCGCCTTGGGCAGGGACTTGGGTGATTCGGCGGGAATATCGGTTCAGTTCGGCCATGTCGGGCAGATTACCTTGCGCCACCCGATCGCGACCAACCAATCCGTCCAACCAACCATGGCCCAGCCATCAGATCGTCGCCCCCAACTCGAGTATTAGTCGCCACGGCTCGGACACAACCTGGACGGCGAAAGCCGTCGCCGGAAGTCGTTCGCACTCGGCTTAGCCAGAATCGCGCAGGGCTTGGTCTAGTTCCTGCTTGACGTCGTACACCGTCTCGGTTTGGCGAGCCAGGTGGAGCGCAGCCACCGCATCCGCCCCGCCAAGCTCCCCCATGGCCCAGGCAGCGTGCTGGCGGACAATGGAGGACGCATGGGCAACATACGGAGCTACCAGTTCGACCAGCCCAGTATCGGCACTGTTGCCTGCCACGATCAGGGCGTTGCGGCGAATGTACTTTGGGTCACGCTTGGGGATGTACCACCGGTCGAAGCGATCGAGCAGTTCGTCGTCAGAGGCGGTCAGCAGCCAGCGGATGTCGACATTCCCGCGCGGTTCCTCGGCGGTGCTGAGCAAGCGGGTTCCCGGCGGGCAAGCATCCAAGCAGTCATCACATCCATACAGACGGTCGGCCATCGCAGACCGGTATTCGACGGGGATCACACCGGGCGCCTGCGCCCAAGCCGCCAAACACCGGCGGGCATCGAGCACGCCGGGTGCAACCAGGGCCCCGGTTGGACAGGCGGGAATGCAGGCGTCGCAGGTACCGCAGTCGCGCTTCATCGGCTCGGTTATCTCAAGCGGAGCGTCGGTGACTACCGTCCCGATCAGGACCCACGGACCCACCCCAGGGGCGAGAACCATTGTGTTTTTGCCCCACCAGCCCACCCCGGCACGGACTGCCGCTGCACGGTCAACCAGTCGATTGTCGTCGGCGATGACTTCGGCCTGCCAGCCGCCGTCGCGCAGCGCCTCTGCGATGAGTTCCAGGGCATCGATGAGTGGCCTATATGCATCGTCGACAGCGAACCGGGCCACGACTGCGGAAGATGAAGTGTGCTCCGGGGTGCCTGCCAACGGAAGATACGACCTGGTGCCGACCACCAACCGCTCCGCCCACGGGTACGTCTGACGAATGTCGGTCGAGATGTCTGGGTCCGAGTAAGTGAAGCCAAGTTTGCCGTTGATCCGGCTCGCCTTGCGTTCCTTGAGCGTCACCCGGACCTTCTCAAACGGATCGGCCGAACATACACCGATACCGTTTAGGCCAGCACCCTGGGTCAAGCGTTCGAGTTCGGCTACATCCACCCAACCAGTTTGGCACGAAGCAGTCACTGCAGTACCCCAAGACCATGGGCAAGGCGTCTAGTCAGATGCGAAACGTCCTTCAGCGAACAGTCGCTCAGGAAAGCGACGCTCATAAATGGGCAACAGGCAAGTGGAACGGCGCTTAACGCCAATGGTCCGGAGGTACTTCCCTACCTTCGGACCATTGGTACGTCCACCAGATTCGGCGCCTGCGTAGTCCCGCCGATCGATGGCTGTTACTGGCCAGCCATCGATCGCTGGGACGTTTGGACCTAGCCTGCGTCAGCCGAACGTTCCTCCCTTGGCCCTCGTTCGACCGGCGTGACTAACCGCAATGGCGCCACCAGCCCTACCTCGGCAAGGTTTCCCAATGCCTCGGATTCAGCCTCGACCAAACGGACCGGATGTTCGGTGATATGCAACAGTGCGGTAACCACACAGTCGTCGCACGCGTTGGTGCTCTGCATGACGCAGTCGTCGCAATCGATGACCATCGTGTTGAACTCGGTCGAAGGCTTCTTCTGGTTCCATCTGGCTTCCATGAGCACAAGGTATCAAGGGGGTGTGACAAAAAACTCTAAAAGCGAGTTGGTAGCGCGTTCAGTGCGATTTCATCCAGTCAGCAAAGGCCTCTGACCACAGGACAAGGGTGCCGGACGCCACTCCTGCGTGGACCTCCCGATCGGTACTAATCACCACTACAAGTCCGTTGGCTTCGTGGGACAGGCGCCTGACTTCTTCATCAGCGTCTGGGACAAATTTCCGTTCAATCCCTGCCACTGCCGGACCTTCGGTGGCTTGCTCGGACGAATCCCACACGATGGTCACCCGGATCTTGCCGGTGGCCCGTGCTCGGAGCCTCGTGAGCCCATTGGCAACTTTGGTCCGGGCGGCCGGGGTCGAAAATCCCGCTGCATCGAGGTGATACGAGACGTTGTACCCATCGACGATCACCCACATCGGCTCGACTCGAGTCAACAGATAGTCGATCGCCGAGGGAGCATCAGGAGCGATCCCGGGTGGAAGACTCAGCACGTCGGCCACCGGCGGCGACCCTAGAGTGGACGTGGTGTGTATCACGACGGCATCTGGAAGGGCGGCGGCCGCAAAACGATCGAGCTGGCGGGCGAGCGAAACGGGATCGTTCGATCGCACATTCGCTGAGTCGTCATTCGGAGCGGTCGCTCGTCGAGATCTGAGAAGTTCTGCCCTTGTCTTATCTAACCGGGTCTGTTGCCCCACGACCAGCCGCTCCAGACGCTGATTTTCGGCCTCGAGCCCTTCGACCTGCCTGCGATCGTCGGCGAGGGGGCGAACGGGCACCTTCCTCCCCTGTTTCAAGCTGGTTACTACATCCCGATGCTCGGCCCGCTCTAACTCCAAGACGGCCCGGAGCGCCTTCGCCTTTTCGCGAGCCTGATCTCGCTGCTCGATGAGGTCCAACACTTCCTGCGTGAGTTTGTCGACTTGACGCTGCTCAGAGCCAGCAGCTCGTTCTGTGGCAGCGGCTGCCAGATCTTCTTCCCATAAATCGGGGCGTTCGAGATACCACCGAGGAGGTCCGGCCACGTCCTCGGGCAGCTTCTCAAGCGCTTTGTCCCGGAGCCACTCGTATTCGTCAATGGCATCCATCAGCCCGCTCTCGAGCGGGCGCGGAAGGTTCCGCGCTGACGACGCCACTACCCGGCGAAGTTTGGCCGGCACCTCCGACGACTCCATCTCCCGTAATGCCCGCCGGGCCGCCTCAATGGCTTCTTTGACTAGTCCAGCCTCCATGTCACCCATTGTGCCAGGTCGCCACCGAAAATCGGCCAGTGAGTTCGGACAATGATATTGACCAAATCCGGCTCTGCTGCAATACTCGGCATAGTTATGCAGATCTCGACGATCGTACTTAGGTAGACACACACGTCACATCCCGACGTGTGTGTTGATGAGCCCTCCGGGAACGGGGGGTTTTTTGTTGCCGGAAAGGGCCACCATGCCAACTATCAGCGGAGCACAAGCACTGATCAAAGCCTTAGAGTTTGAGGGCGTAGACGTCATGTTCGGCGTCCCGGGCGGAGCGATCCTCCCCGCTTACGATCCACTCTTCGACTCCCCCATCAACCATATCCTCGCTCGCCATGAGCAGGGTGCCGGTCACATGGCATCCGGCTACGCCTGGGCGACCGGACGGGTGGGCGTATGCATGGCTACTTCAGGCCCGGGCGCCACCAACCTCGTTACGCCCCTGGCCGATGCGCTCATGGACTCGGTACCCATAGTGGCGATCACCGGTCAAGTTGCGACGACCTCGGTTGGCAACGATGCCTTCCAGGAGGCATACACAACCGGCATCACGATGCCCTGTACGAAGCACAACTACTTCGTTACCGACGCCAACGACATCGCCAACGTCATCCACGAAGCGTTCTATATTGCCCGATCGGGCCGCCCTGGTCCGGTCCTGGTGGACGTTCCCAAGGATGTCCTCAACGCTGAGATCGAATGGCAAGATCCCACCGACCTCGACCTCCCTGGTTACAAACCCACGTTCACTCCCCACGCCCGTCGCATCAAAGAAGCGATCCGACTCATCGAACAAGCCGAGAAACCGGTCCTCTACGTCGGCGGCGGCATCATCAAGGCAGAAGCTTCTGAGGCGCTGCGCGAACTGGTCGGCGTGCTCAACATCCCGGTCGTCACCACCCTCATGGGGCGCGGCGTCGTAGCCGACTCGCATCCGCTTACGCTGGGCATGCCGGGGATGCACGGGACCTACACGGCCACAACTGCGATTCAGAAGTCGGACCTGCTCATCGCACTCGGGGTGCGGTTCGACGACCGGGTCACCGGTGACCCAACTTTCTTTGCACCCAACGCCAAGGTGATCCACGCCGATGTCGACCCGGCTGAAATCGGCAAGGTTCGTGAAGCCGATGTGCCCATCGTCGGTGACGCCAAAGCCGTCATCGAAGCCATGTTGGAAGAATGGGGCGACCGCGCTGCCCCAGAACGGACCGCCTGGCTCGAACAGGTCCACAGGTGGCAGAGGGAAAAAGGGCTCAAATACGACCAGGAACCTGACGGCACTATCAAGCCACAGTTTGTCATCGAAGAACTGCATCGCATCACTGGCGGGAACGCCATCGTGGTGTCGGGAGTCGGCCAGCACCAGATGTGGGCCTCGTTGCACTGGGGTTTCGAGAAGCCTCGAACCTGGATCAACTCGGGAGGGCTCGGCACGATGGGCTACGCCGTTCCGGCAGCTGTTGGCGCCAAAGCAGGTATGCCCGACGAGCTGGTTTGGGCAATCGACGGCGACGGCTGTTTCCAGATGACGTCGCAGGAACTCATCACGGCGGCCGTCGACGGAATCCCGGTGAAGATCGCGCTGATCAACAATTCGCAGCATGGCATGGTTACCCAATGGCAGCGTCTGTTCTATGACGGTCGCCTATCAGCCAGCCAGCTGGGGGTAGGCGCCGTCGACTACGTGATGTTGGCCGAAGCCATGGGCTGTACCGGGATTCGAGCCGAGACGCCAGGGGAAGTTGCCCCTGCCATCGAGAAAGCCATGAGTATCAACGACCGACCGGTGGTAGTCGAGTTCGTCGTCGACCGCGACGAGATGGTCTTTCCAATGGTGCCGGCTGGCGGTTCGAACGACATTGTCCTACTCGGACCGGAGGACCTCTAAATGCAACACACGCTTAGCGTCCTGGTCGAAGACAAAGCCGGCGTTCTGGCGCGGGTCTCGTCCCTGCTCGCCAGGAGAGGATTCAACATCCACTCCCTGGCCGTTGGCCCAACTGCCGAGTCCGGCATGTCTCGAATGACTATCGTCGTCGAGGCACCCGAGCTGGAGCAGGTCAAAAAGCAACTGCACAAACTCATCAACGTCGTGAAGATCACTGAACTTGACCCCAACCGCTCTGTCGAACGAGAAATCATGTTGGTCCGGGTGAGCACGTCGGGCGGTGGCCGTTCGGACGTGCTCGAAATCGGAGCGATTTTCAAAGCCACCGTCGTAGATGTCGGCCAGAGTGCGATTACCTTCCAGGTGACCGGTACCCCGTCGAAGCTGGCCGATTTCTTCGAACTAGTCCGCGGCTACGGAGTGGTAGACATGGCCAAGTCCGGTCGCATTGCGCTGAGCCGGGAAAACAAAGCTCGCAAACTGAAGGCAGTCTAAAAGTGACAACGACTGGCGTACCCAGCTGGCTCCTTATCTAGCCGGACGGACCCCTTCCGTTCCGGCACCTCGAGCATTACCACCCCGAGACTTACTAAGGAGCAAACCAACATGTCAGACCGCCTGATCATCTTTGACACAACCCTGCGAGACGGAGAACAAGCCCCCGGCATCGCCCTGACCCCCGACGAAAAGCTAACGATCGCCCACCAGTTAGCTGCCCTGCGCGTCGACGTGATCGAAGCTGGCTTCGCCGCCTCATCCGACGGAGACTTCGAGGCAGTGTCCAACATCGCCAAGGCCGTCCGGGGGCCGGTCATCGCCAGCCTGGCGCGATGTCATCCCAACGATATCGATCGGGCCAATGACGCCCTGAAACACGCCGATCGGTATCGCATTCACGTGTTCCAGTCGACTTCGGCAATCCATATGGAACGAATGTTGCGGATGACGCCCGACGAGGTAATGAAGTCCGTCGTCGAGGGTGTGACTCGCGCCAGGGGCTATGTGGACGACGTTGAGTTTTCTCCCCAGGATGCCACCCGAACCGACGTCGACTTCCTCATTGCCGTCTGCCGGGCTGCCGTGGACGCTGGAGCCACAACCATCAACGTGCCCGACACGGTCGGATACGCCACACCGACCGAGTTCGTCGAATTGCTGAGTCGCGTCTACAACGAAGTAACTCGCGGTCGCGATGACATCATCGTCTCGACCCACTGCCACAACGACCTCGGCCTGGCGGTCGCCAATTCACTGTCAGCGATCCATGCCGGTGCTCGTCAGATCGAATGCGCCATGAACGGGATCGGTGAGCGGGCCGGAAATACCTCGACCGAAGAAGTGATTATGGCGGTCAAGACGCGCGAGGATCAGTTTGGAGTCGAGATCGGAGCAGATACGACCCAACTGTTCGACACGTCACGTCTGGTGTCTCGCCTTACCGGCTATCCGGTGCAGTTCAACAAGGCTGTCGTCGGCCGTAACGCGTTTGCCCATGAGTCAGGAATCCACCAGCACGGGGTTCTGCGGGACCGCCTCACCTACGAAATCATGGACCCGGCCGAAGTGGGTCAATCCGGCACGCAAATCATTCTCGGCAAGCACTCGGGCCGAGCCGGGTTCCAGGACGCCCTGAACAAGATCGGCGTGAGCCTCGAAGACGAAGCGTTCCAACGTGCCTTCAATCGGGTGAAGGAACTCGCCGATCGTAAGGTTGAGATCAACGAAGAAGAGCTACGCCTGATCGTTGCCGACACACCCCAGGGCGACAACGCCATCGAGTTTGTGGGCATGCATGTAGCGGGCGGCCACAACGTGACTCCCGAGGCTACGGTAACCCTCCGGATCGACGGGGTCGAACAATCGTTTACCGGTACGGGAGACGGCATGGTTCACGCTGCGTTTGCGGCGCTTCGCCAGGGTTTCGCCAGCGACGCCGGACTCATCGATTATCGGGTCGTTCCGGTGACAGCGGGAGCCGATGCCATGGCCGAAGTGAGCGTCGTTATCGGCGTTGACGGAAAGACCTACTCGGGTCGAGGCATCGACACCGACGTCGTCGAGGGTTCGGCCAGGGCGTTTGTCGCGGCGCTCAACAAGTCAATCGGCGCACGAGCCGAGGAGGGATAACTGTGGCTACATACAGACTCGCCGCCATCGACGGGGACGGCATCGGCCCCGAAGTGATGGTCCAGGCCCGCAAGGCGCTAACGGCCGCAAGTCAGCGGTTCCGCTTTGACGTCGAGTACACCCACTTCAATTTAGGTGGCGACCGCTATCTCACCACCGGCGAGGTACTACCCGACGACGAACTGGCCGAGATCCGCAACCACGACGCGATCTTGCTCGGAGCGGTCGGGACCCCGGATGTCCCCCCGGGGGTCCTCGAACGGGGACTTCTACTCAGAATTCGATTCGAGTTCGATCAGTACGTAAACCTGCGCCCGGTGAAGCTCTACGACGGCGTGCCCACCCCGATAGCCGGCCTGACGCCTGAACGGTGTGACTTCGTCGTAATCAGGGAGAACACTGAAGGTTCGTATGTGGGAACCGGCGGATTTCTTCGTAAAGGCACTCCCCATGAGATCGCCACCCAGAACTCGATCAACACCCGGCACGGAGTCGAACGAGTGATCGTCAACGCGTTCGAGCGGGCCACCAAGCGCAACAACAAACTCACTGTGGCGCACAAGACCAACGTGATGAACTACGCCGGGGACCTGTGGTGGCGTACCGCCCAGGAGCTAGCACCCCAATATGGGTCGGTCGAACTCGAATACGTCCACGTCGATGCACTGTGTCTTCACATGATCAACACGCCGGAACGATACGACGTCATCGTTACCGACAACCTGTTCGGTGACATCATCACCGACTTAGGAGCGGCCATCCAAGGAGGCCTCGGCATGGCTGCTTCTGGCAATATCAACCCCTCCCATGGCACCCCTTCGATGTTCGAACCCGTCCATGGTTCAGCTCCCGACATTGCGGGTAACGGCTGGGCGAACCCGGTGGCAGCGATCCTGTCTGCGGCCATGTGCATGGAAGACTTCGGTGAATCTGAAGCGGCCGCGGCGATGGAAACTGCGGCGACTTCGATCTTGCCAGAGCTCAAGACGATGGGTGGCCCGGATATGGGTATGTCAACGGACCAGGTCGGCGACCTCATCGCCGAACGTATCTCCGCCAGCTAGCCCCTTGAACGACTGTGCTTCAAGAGATCTATAGAGCTCATTGATGCACAGTCG
>CBDTUI010000007.1:0-56926 GCA_965363765.1 uncultured Acidimicrobiia bacterium | reverse complement strand
TCTCAAGGGGTGTTCCGTTATGGGAGAGGTTCGGTGCCGGGTCGCCGCTGGTTCGGTCCGATCGAGAAAACTTCCTATCTCGAGTTGGCGGTCGTAGGTGCCAGCCAGGTACACGCTCTTCAAGGAGTGTCGAAAGCGTGGCGTATACATGGGCAGCCCCCGAGTCGCCGGACCGCTCCATGCCGGTGGCGGCAACAACCGCGGCGGCGATGGCCTTAGCCCCACCTTGGGCTCCGACATGGTCGGCAGCCATGGTGAGGCTCATCTCGGCCCAGTAGAACTGGTCGGACTCCTGGCGGATCGAGTCAGGGAATGTGCTCAGCCGAGAGCGGGCGAGCTAGTGGGTGGTTCTGGGCCGCCACTCATCAATAGAAATGTCGTGGTCGGGTCGGGTCGAGTCCGTGGCCACGGATCGAGTGGCTTGGGTCAGCTTCCCGCTGGGTCAGAGTTGAACTCGGTTCGCTTGGGCTGAACTGGTCGAGAGCCTGTTTCCTGGGGTCCTTCTCTCTCTCAGGTGGGTTCCGTTGCGTCCGTGATCGATTCCTAACGAGGCTTTCGACCCTTGCGTATGCCCACTGTCTGTGGTGCGCTGATAGCAGAACTAGAAGCAGAGCGCATCTGGTTGGGAGGAAGGATATGTCTGGACAGCATAAGGAGTCGTCAACTAGCCGGTGGACAAGGAGGGGATTCTTAGGAATCCCGATCGTTTTGTGGAGGGTGTTTGCAGTTACAGCGGTTCTGGCTGTAGCTGGTTGGTATGTTCTCCTTGGAACGACCGGACAACTTTCGACTAGTGGTGACAACATAGACGTTGTGTTTGATACGTCCGCCGCTCCAGTTGTTGTGGGCCCATGTACCGCCTCGATTACTGATGCCGAGACGTTTGATCTGAATGGAACTGATCTGATGCCAGGCGATATGTGCGCCATCACCTTTAATGTCATAAACACTGGCAGTGTTGACGCCTATTACCAGGGCTTCGGAGCCAACTGGGTCGAAGGGTTCGACATTGGAATTGGGTCGAACTGGGATTGCCAGACTCCAGACTGGGATGGTGACCCGCAAAACTGCGACGACTGGGCTAATGAATACTGCGGGCTTGTGATTCCATCCGATGGCACACCGACTCAGATCGGCCTCATGATCGACGTGAACGAGGGCACGACTCCTGGTCTGACGATGCCGTTCGACGTGAATCAGGACGGATTCCAGTTTGGCATAAACTTGCCCAACCCGGAACACTGCAACTAACAACTCATCCTCCTCTCTGTTGAGACTTGTCCTCAACAGAGAGGGATGGGGGGATTTTTGATGACCGGCGACATGTGCATGTGGCGACCAAGCCGGACGCCGAGCCTCTTGGCTTCCCCAAGTTTCAGCGCAGTTCGATCTGATTTGGGGTTCTCGTCGATGTTGGACGTCGGTGTTCGACGCCAGGCGCGTTTCCGCTGAGCCCTCCAAAACGACTAGGTTTCCGGGTTGTCATCAGCAGGGAGCTTGAAGAAAATGCCAACCCCCCATATATCTGCCGAAAAAGGCGCTTTTGCCGAGGCCGTTCTATTACCGGGCGACCCGCTGCGGGCCAAGTACATCGCCGAGACGTTTCTCGATGACGCCGTGCAGGTGAATGCGGTTCGCAACATGCTCGGATTCACCGGCACTTACAACGGAGCCAAGGTTTCGGTGATGGGCACCGGGATGGGTATCCCTTCGGCCTCAATCTATGCCACCGAACTGATCAACGAATATCACGTCAAACGGTTGGTCCGGGTCGGTAGTTGCGGGGCCATCTCAACCGACGTGAAGATCCGTGACATCGTGATCGGCATTGGTGCCTGTACCGACTCGGTTGTCAACCGGGCCAGATACGGAGGTTGGGATTTCGCAGCCACCGCCGACTTTGAGCTAGCCAGAGCAGCCGTCGACGCGGCCGAAGCGGCCGGCAAGACTGTCAAAGTCGGGAACCTCCACTCGGCTGACCTCTTCTATAACCCGGTCGGCCACGTCTGGGACACCCTCGAGAAGATGAACGTTCTGGCGGTGGAGATGGAAGCAGCCGGTCTCTATGGCGTCGCCGCTGAGCATGGGGCACGAGCCTTGACTATCGCCACGGTTTCGGATCATATCCGCACTGGTGAGGCGACCAGCAGCGAAGAACGCCAGACCACCTTTGGTGACATGGTCACGATTGCATTAGACGCCCTGGCTCGCGATCGGGGTTAGATCCCGCTAGCTAACCCACAGTCCAGGTTCCGAGCGAACGGATAAGGTCGTCGATGTTGCCTTCGCCCTTTTTGCTCTTGGCCTCGGCCAGTTGAGCATTGACGCCGTCGTCGTAGGCACCTCTCTCGTCTACGTTTCGGAGAATGCCGAGTGGGGTCGGTCCTGTCGGGGAGTGGCTAAGGCGACTCAGTGCGAACGAAAGGGTCATGTTGGTCTGGTCATGGACGATGATGGCGCTCTCATCAACCGAGGCCGCATCCACGATGGCTGCCTCGCCATTGTGCCAAACCACTGCCTTTTCCATATCCTGTCCAAAGATGATCGGCTTGCCGTGTTCAAGGTATATGCGATTGCTGTCGCGATCTTCTTTGCCCGTCAAAGCAATGAAGGCCTTGTCGTTGAAGACGTTGCAGTTCTGATAGATCTCGATGAAGGCAGACCCGTGGTGGGCATAGGCGGCCTCGAGCATCTCTCCAGTGTGCTTCGGGTCCATGTCTAGCGTCCGTGCGACAAACGTCGCTTCGGCTCCGAGGGCCAGGGACATCGGGTTGAAGGGGTAATCGATGGAACCCATCGGGGACGATTTGGTCGTTTTCCCGACCTCAGACGTCGGCGAGTATTGACCCTTGGTGAGACCGTAGATCTGGTTGTTGAACATGAGGATCTTCAAATTCACGTTGCGGCGCAGCGCGTGGATCAGATGGTTTCCACCGATCGACATCATGTCGCCGTCGCCACCGACCACCCACACTGATAGATCCGGGCGAGCAGTCGCTAACCCGGTGGCTACCGCCGGAGCGCGCCCGTGAATCGAATGCATGCCATACGTGGACATGTAATAGGGGAAGCGGGCCGCGCAGCCAATACCCGAGATGAATACCGCATTCTCTTTGGCGATGCCAGATGCGGCCATAAACTTCTGGACCGAGGCAAGGATCGTGTAGTCACCACATCCCGGACACCAGCGAACCTCCTGATCGGATTGGAAGTCGCCCCGCGTGTACTCGATAGTCGTCATTTAGATCATCTCCAGGATCTTCGCTTCGATCTCAGTAACCTTGAACGGCAGTGCCGACACCTTATTAAGTCCGACGGCATCGACAAGATATTCGGCCCGGATTAGCCGAACGAGCTGCCCGCTGTTCAGTTCAGGAATGAGTATCCGATCGTAGGAGCGCAGCACGTCGCCGAGATTGGCAGGGAATGGATTCAGATGGCGCAGATGGGCATGTGCGATCGGTTTGCCTTCGTTGCGGACCCGGCGAACCGCCGCTTTGATGACCGGCAGGGTCGAGCCCCATCCGAGGACCAGAGTTGATGCGCTGTCCGGGTCGTCAACCGCCACGGGTGGAATGTCATTGGCGATATTGGCCACTTTCCATGCCCGTGTATCGGTCATGAGCTGGTGGTTGGCCGGGTTGTAGGACACGTTGCCAGACACTTCTTCTTTTTCTAGCCCGCCGATCCGATGTTCCAGCCCTGGCGTGCCCGGTACGGCCCATTGGCGAGCAAACGTCAGCGGATCTCGCACGTATGGCATGAATTCGCCAGTCGGACTGTTCGGTTCGGTAGCAAATGTAACCTTGAAGTCTGGTAGTGAGTCGCGTTCGGGGAGTTTCCAGGGCTCCGATCCGGTCGCGACGCTGTTATCGGAAAGTAAAATCACCGGCGTCATGTACTTTAAGGCGATCCGGACGGCTTCGATCGCTGACTCATAGGCGTCCGATGGCGAGCTCGCCGCAACGATCGGCAGCGGTGACTCTCCGTGGCGACCATACATTGCGAACAAGAGGTCTGATTGTTCTGGCTTCGTTGGCAGACCGGTAGAAGGTCCGCCCCGCTGGACGTTGATGACAATCAGCGGAAGCTCGGTCATCATTGCCAGCGATAGCGCCTCCGACTTCAAGGCAAGGCCAGGGCCGCTGGTACCGGTTACGGCCAAGTGGCCGCCGAACGCAGCTCCGACGCTGGCTGAGATCGCGGCGATCTCATCTTCGGCTTGGAACGTACGCACTCCGAAGTTCTTGTGCCGCGCTAACTCGTGGAGGATGTCCGAGGCTGGCGTGATTGGGTACGAGCCATAGAAGAGGGGAAGGCCAGCTGCTTTGGCTCCGGCGATGAGACCCCACGCCAACGAAAGGTTGCCCGAGATTGTCGTGTACTCACCGGCAGGAAGGTTGGCCGGTTTTACCGTCACAGCAGAGTTTTTTGTCGCCTCCGTGGTGAATCCGAAGTTGTAGCCAGCTTTGAGCGTGGCGATGTTGGCTTCGGCCACTTCTGGTTTCTTCCCGAACTTCTTGTTGATCCAGTCGATGGTCGGCTCGAGCGGTCGGCTGTACAGCCAGGCCATCAGCCCGAGAGCAAACATGTTCTTTGATCGCAGGACGTCCCGGCCCGACACCCCGGTGTCCTTAACCGCCTCTTTGGTAAGCGATTCCATGGGGACTTCGATGACCTTGTAGGCGTTCAACGAGCCGTCCGTCAGGGGGTTTTCCGCATACCCGGCTTTTGCCAGGTTGCGCTCCTCGAAAGCTTCGGTGTTGATGACGATCGTGCCCATCGGCCGCAGGTCGGCGAGGTTTGATTTCAACGCAGCCGGGTTCATGGCCACGAGCACGTCGGGTTCGTCTCCAGCGGTCAGGATGTCGAAGTCGGCGATTTGGACCTGGAAAGACGATACGCCCGGCAAGGTTCCGGCCGGAGCGCGGATTTCAGCCGGAAAGCTGGGAAAGGTAGCGAGATCGTTGCCGAAGGCGGCCGAGGCATCGGTGAAACGGTTGCCGGCTAGCTGCATCCCGTCTCCGGAGTCTCCCGCAAATCTGATGATGACCTTGTCGAGTGTTTCTTGTTTTGTATCGTCGATCGTGGTCGACACGATTCCGTCCTTTTGTCTTTGTTTTGCTTTGATGCAGGAGGAGGAAGGCGAACCCTGGCTTCTCCCAAAAAATGCGCCCTCCAGGTTACCCACTCTCAGAAGATGTCTGTTCATTACATCGGGATGGGACATCCAAACCTGAAATTCGGTGTGGTGCAGAATGTCTTGGCGTGGCTTTCGTTAATGACATGATGAGGAGCACCGTGACAGCAGCGACGACAGATCAGGAGTTCCGTTCCTTTGTCCTCGAGGCCGAACCAGTCTTGCGACGAGCTCTCGTGGCGGGTTACGGTCCGCAAAGGGGACGGGATGCAACTGCCGACGCGCTGGCCTATGCGTGGGAACACTGGGGAAAGATACGGGTCATGAAGAATACGAATGGCTACCTATATCGGGTCGGCCAGACATCCGCCAGGCGGTCACTTCGACGACCCCGCCCCCTATTTCCCGAGCCACCTGCCGAAAGTGTCCCTCTGGTTGAGCCGGGCCTACCCCGGGCTCTCGAACGGTTGACCACCCGCCAACGGCAAGCGGTGACGCTTGTGCATGGCTACGGGTGGACTCACAAAGAGGCGGCCGAGTTGCTCGGACTCTCTAGCTCGGCAGTACAGAACCATGTTGAACGAGGCCTTGCCAAGTTGCGAGCCTCGCTGAAAGCTTCGATCGGGAGCCTTGACTATGTCTGATTTCCAAAATGATCTCCGGAATTATGTCGAGAGTGCTGTCCGGCCGATTACGGCTGAAGAAGCGATGGGATCTGGCCTCGTCACGTATGGCCGTGACCGGTCCGCTCGGCGAGGGTGGGTTATTGCATTGGCGGCGGCGGCAGTCGTGGCCGCGGTGGTGGGGGCCTCATTCTTCGTGAATCAGGCCCCGGACCAGGAGGTGCCAATTGGCACGACCGCCACCACTATCGAGCCTGATCCTCCGCCGAATTCGACAGCTCCTCCGACCACGGAGCCGACGTCGCCGAGTACGACGCCTGCAGCGGTGGCGATCCCGGTCGCTGACCTCTTCGACGGTGAGGGTCCTCGCGACGCACTGGTGTCGGGGTTTGTGCTGTGGGACGACGCGTCGGCCCGATTGTGTGACTCGTTGTTGAAATCCCTCCCGGCGCAATGCGGAGGCCTTGCGCTCGTAATCGCCGATCCAGAAAACATCGACGTCACCTTGTTCGACGAGACCCCACTACGGGTAGCCCAAGGGGTTAGCTGGACTCCTGGCCCAGTAGAGCTTGAGGGCCGGTTCGACGGGAATCGCTTTATCGTCGGTGGGCCCGATGCGGTAGCACCGACAGAAGAGGATCTCGCAATGATCGAAGCGTTTGTAGCGCTGGCAGGTTCTCCGAGTGCCGACACGGCCGCCGCAGTGCCTTTCGCGGCGGACGTGGCGCTGGGCCTCGGCCCAAATATCGTCAAGACCGTGGGGGTGGATACGATCGGGGAGGCGAACGCGTGGATACTGGAGGCGGATATCTTCCGGGCTTACACCGGACCCTTCTCGGCGTTGGACCTGGTCGAAGAGCCCCTCGTGATGACCATCGGAGCGCATCCCCATTGTGTTTCGCCCCCTGTGGCACCTCCGGCCGGTTTTGAAACGCACCGACGGGTGAGCATCCAGCCCGAGTCAGTTGACAGTTGTTTGATGTGGTGGACCGTTGATTTCTTCGTCGATGTCAACGGGGAAGTCGGGGCGGTAACCCTCGATCTGTATGAGCCATAAAGTCAGGGGTTTGCGGCCGCGACTTGAGACAATGAATGGGGTCTGTTCTTCCGTCGAGCCCATCTTCGTCGCCGTACGGTATTGTGCCGGGTGATCACATCAGCGCTAAGTCCCCGCCATCGCTTGTGCATGCACAGGAGCAGGTCTTCATTGTGAGTCGCATGCTGGTTCTTCTTCTCGTCTTGGCGGTTGGGTGCTCAGGAGCGGCGGATGACATCACAACGACGCTTGCGAGCGGGGCGTCAACGACGGTGGGATCACCGGTCTCGACGCTCCCGACCTCGACAACCTTCGCTACCAGCACCATGACCGTGACCGCCGAAGTCATTTGCTACTCATTTGGGAGTGGACCAAATCAGAACGACATCACCGTTACCGTGATTGGTGAACCAGGTAATGCGTTCACCGGTGTGTTCGCTTGGGGCAGCGCTGGGGCGCAGCTCTTCGATGGCGTGTTTGACTCGCTTCCATCACAATTTGTGTACTCAAACGAGGTGCCTGGCCCCGGCCGGGTGGTCGTTTCGGACAGTACCGGGGAGCGGATCGAGGTTCCGGTCCGGGCAGGGGTTTGCGAAACAGTCGTACCCGACACGATCCTCGAAATTGATGCGTTCGCCTTCTGCTTTGAAGGGTCCGATGCGGTGGTCGAATACACCGTGACGGCCTCACCCGGAATAGGTGCCGGCGGAGACGTCACCGTCTTCGTGACTGCCCAGAATGGCAACCTCATCTTCGCCGAGACCTTCGATGGTCCGGTCGCCGAGGGTTCGGGCGCGTTCGGACTCGGTGACCGAACCGGCCAGATCACCGTCAACGCAGTCTCCTCAGCCGGCGCGGCTTCGCCGATTAGCTCCTTGGCCATCCCCGATTGTGCGCTGGCGCTCAGGATCATCAGCGCCGAGGCGACCTGTATCAGTGCTGACGCATGGGAGCTGACACTCACGGTCGAGGGAGAACCAGGCGTTGCCGGAAACTACTTCTATTCGTGGGAAGGCTCTGTCGACGGTGAAGTGGGGGAGTTCCGGATAGGTTCAGATGGGACCTGGGAAGAAGCCCTGTTCTGGCCGGGCAACGTTGACGGGTCCGCGTCGGTGGCGTCGTTTGAGGATGAAGGCTTTGGGCCGGTCGACGTCGTGGTACTCGCCTGCGGCTAGGGCGCTCGAAACCCGACGATATTGTGATCTTCGAGGCGCTGGCCGATTTCGAGGAGTCGGTCCTCTGACCACGGCGGCCCAATGATCTGCAGCGACGGTGGGGGCGACCCAGGGCCGACCAGGGGAGCGGCCAGTGCCGGGAGCCCGGCGTGGTTGACCAGCGCCGAGAACCAGGAGAATACTTTCCGGTAGAAATGTTCTTGCCCGTCAAACGACATGGTGTCCTGCCCGATCTGCTTAACGCGGGCGGGGACGGTCGGCGTGACGAGCACATCGACGTGATCAAAGGTTTCCAGGAACCGGTTGGTCAGCGCCGATCGCCACCGGTTGGCATCGACAATGTCGTTCAGTGGGGTGTCGATGGCTGCCTTGATACGTTCCGCGACGTCCGCGCCATATTCTTTGTCGGGGTCGCGAAACCACTCGCCATGAAGGGCAGCTATCTCGGCGGCCAACGTCGGTCCGATCATGCCGGGCATCGAAAAGAACGGGTCGCGTACTTCGATAACGGTCGCCCCGATACCTTCGAGCGCGGCGAGGGCGCTCTCGAAACCACGCTTTACGGCATCTTCCATGGGTGCCGTCTCGACCCAGGGCTGCGGAACGCCAATGCGCAGGCCGCCCAGCCGTGATATCGGGCGAGCGACCGCCACCGAATCGGGCACCGACCACGGGTCGGCGCTGTCGTATCCGGCCAGCACCCGGTATGTCGTGGCCAGGTCGCCGATGTTGGTGGCGAATGGGCCAACGGTGTCCAAAGACTCGATGAGCGGGAAGACACCGGATATCGGAACCCGGCCGTGGGTTGACTTGAGTCCGTAAATCCCACAGAGCCCGGCGGGCACCCGTATCGATCCACCTGTATCGGTTCCCAGTGCGACTGGCACGATGCCGGCGGCCACTGCGGCCGCGCTTCCACCTGACGAGCCACCTGGCGAGGTCTGATGATTCCAGGGGTTGAGTACCGGGCCATGCCAGGGATTCTCGGACGAAAAGCCGAAGGCAAACTCATGCAGACCGGTCCGTCCAACGATCACCGCTCCAGCGGCTTCTAAACGTTCGACCACCGTGGCGGATCGGGTGGCAGCATGCCGGTAGAACTTCGAGCCACAGGTCGTGACATGGCCAGCCTGATTGATGATGTCTTTGATGGCAATCGGGACGCCAGCCAGTGGCCCGGCGGGCGGACCCTCGGAGGCAGCGCTGTCGTCGATGGCCATGAAGGCGTTCAGCTCGTTGGCGTGCGCCCGGGCGATGGCTTGCTCAATCGTCGGGCGCGCCGGAGCTCCGGCAAGTACTGCGGCGGCTATCGACCTCGCCGTCATTGGATCGCCAGACGTCACCAGGTGACGGTCCGATTGTCCGGGAAGATGTTGATCCACGGACGTCCGGGCGGCACCTCGAGGACGGAACCGTCCTCGGCGGTCAACACGAACAGTTCATCGGCCGATTCACGTGACCAGGTGCCTTCTACAACCTTGCCTTCGGCAAAGACCTGCACCAGTCCCGAACCGACGGTGTCCATAGCTGGCACTGCCGAGCCGGTCGAACCGGATGCGGTGTAGCGGCGGGCGTAGATCACAATCAGCGTGTCCATTTCGACCGGTTCGGTTGTTTCGCCATCCTGGGAAACCCAATTGTGGGTGGTTTCGCCGATATAACGCTCATAACCCGACCCGTTCCATTTCCATGTGATCTTGGTAACTGACGTCCAGTCGAAGAATATCTCGGTAGCTGGCTCGGCGGTATCGGAAAGCTCACCCCAGGTGAACATGTCCGGCGGAGGATCATTCGAGAAGCTGCGTCGGTCAGCCTCCTCTCGGACCTTTACCGTGTCGACGAACAGGTTGTGGGGTGCCCGCCGCGAAGAGATCCGGAAGGATGGTCCTCGCACCTCGCCGAACCAGTCGACGTCGTAGTTATTGATGACCGATTGCACCCACGGCTGAGCACCAGAGATGACGAACGTGGCGCCGAGGGGGGCGACCAACGTTGGGTCGGTGGGCCGTCCTGATCGGTTGGGGCCAACGTAGGTGCTGTCCTGATCGTGGAAGAGGGCGATGAAGCGGGTGAGGCTCGCTTCAACTGGAAGCTCATAGACGGCGGCGGCAGTTTCCAGGCCTGACTGGGGGCGGGCGTTGGCATGGTTGTCGATCTTTATGGCCACGACCCGACGATCAAGCAGATCAGGGTTTTCGCTCTCCAGGCCCGTGAGCGGCGACGACGGGCCAGGGGGCAGAGTCGTGGTGGTCGTCGTTGACGTAGACGTGGTCGTCGTTGGAGCAGCCACGGCGATGGTGGTCGTCGGCGCGGTGGTCGTGGTCGTTTCGTCTGCGTTCGATCCGCAAGCGATGAACAGCAGGGACAGAACGGTAACTACGGGGAGCATTCGTTTCATTGGGTTGGGGCCTTTGGTCGGGCAGCTACTTGGGTAGTAGAAGTTTCACATACGGACACGCTCTCGCCATCACAGCACTCAGCCTGATTGAGTCCGAACATTGCACACGAACCGTCGAGGCAGGCGGCGTGACCGTGCACGTAGCCCATGGGGGTATGGCACCAGGCGCAAATCATGTTTGGTCCGTCATTGGTTGGTCCTTCGTCGATAACTTGGTTGCGTGATGTTGGCTCTATACACTTCTCGTGCCCGCCAACGGACACACACCATCCCACATGCGATATGAAAAAGGGGTGCTTTCGAGACTCTTCGGTCGTCGCAGATCGGCTGACCTCGAAGTACCTGACCTCAACGATCTTACGGCTCATCTTGCTATCGACCTCGATGCTATATCAAGTCGTGATGGTGAACCGGCCTTTATGGCCCCACCAGAAGGTTCGGGTCCCTATTACGGGTTTCGGTTGTTGCCGGAGGTGGACGTTGACGGGTTTGTGTTCGGAGCTATCACCGACTTCTTTGCGTTCCCTGGTTTGGAGCAGGGCGACGCCTTCATCCAGGCGCCCGACGGCAGTCGAGCCGGGCTTGAATGGCGGCTGAGTCAGGAGTCGTACCTGCTGATGATGGCGCCTCCGACCGCCGAACGCTGGGGGGTATGGCTGGCAGGGTTCATCCACCCCATGGACTCAACGCAGTCGGCCTTAGCCAATCTCGAGTCAATCAAACCAGGACTAGAGGACCGGTGGCGACGCTGGCATGAGGATCGCGTCGACGGAAAGTTCGATACCGACGACTAACGGACGGCGCCCGCTGAGCGGATGGGGAAGTATCGAAACATGGCCCGCCACCACCGGGTCGCGTCGATGGGGCCGATCGTTCGACTGTCAGATGATGACAGTTCACGGCGATCACCCATGACCCACACCTGGCCATCTGGTACGCGATGAGGTTCAAATGCAGCGGTGAGACCCACCGCCCAACGGTCGACGTCGGAATTGTCATCGACAAATACGGTCCCGTCGGTTGCTCGAATCGTCTCTCCGCCGAGTGCCACGATCCGCTTGATCACGAAGCCGATATCAGGCTGTTCGAATACGATGACTTCTCCACGGCGCGGCGGCCGGTGAGTCCGCCTGGCAAGCAGATAGTCGCCGGGGGACAAGGTTGGTGTCATGGAGGGATGGGCCACTTCGAACCGCTTGATCACGTTCTAACCGTAGTTCGTGAGAGGTGTAGTCTCGGCTGAACATTGCCAAAACGGAGGACTGCATATGGGAATCTTCAAACCAGCCACCACTGCTCACGCTCACTGTGACTTGTTCTGCGGTGTCTATGACCCGGCTCAGGCAAAGATTGAGGCCCTGTCGGTCCTCAAGTCCGCGCAGAAGTATCAGGACAGCGACGACGAGGTGTTCCGTGCCAGGGCGCTCGCTATCAAAGAGGAGCGAGCTGAGGTCTGCAAACACGACCTGATGGTTCTCTGGGCCGACTTCTTCGGTCCCGAGCACGTCGAGCAGTTCCCCCAGTTGCACGACCTCTTCTGGCGTGCCATCCGGGCGGCCGGCGCCGCCAAGAAGTCGGTCGATCCGGCCGACGGTGAGAAGCTCGTAGCGCTCATCGATGAGATCTCGGCGATCTTCTGGCAGACCGACAAAGCCAAAGGTATGGGCGTCTACCCACCCACCTAACCGTGAACGCTGGAACCCTGGGTTCAACCCAGGGTTCCAGCGCCCGGTTTTGGGTGTTGGGGCCCCAAGTTCAACCCAGGGTTCGGTTAGGCCATGTCGCGTTTGCGGAGCAGCCAGGTGGTTACGCCGACCGAGATGGCTGCCAGGACGAGTGCCTTGGCGACGGCTCCCCCCAATCCGGGGGTGAGCGTGCCGAGCATGTCGTCCACGCCGCGAGGAAGGCCGCCGGAGAGATCTGCGTAGGCGGTCAGACCGATACGCCAGATCGACGAAGCGGCCGCACCGTCCACCACACTGGAAATGATGCCTTCCCAAATGAGAATGTAGGCAAGGCCGATCAAGGTCGAACGGCGGGCAACCAGGCCGACCGGAACGAAGACCGCCGAATACGCCACAGCGACGATGACCATCGCCACCAGCATCGGCCATCCGATCATGTTGTCGCCGGTTGCTCGTGCCCCCAAGAACCAAGCGAGGGCGATGCCGACCAGCGAGACGACCACCACGGTGCTTATCGATGCCAACAGCGATGACACAGCCACCACCCATCGGGGGAGTGGCTTGACCAACAGAAACGGCATCGTGTTCTCTTCCCGCTCGTCGCCGAGAGATGCCCCGGCGGTGATCAACGCCGTTACCGGAAGTGCCACGGCGAGGAACAAATTCACGGTCGCTTCGGCGAAATTGCTCTCCGACAGGCTGAACGTGAGCATCAGGAGTGCGTGAGCCGAGGTGGCGAACAGCAAAAGTAACGCGACGCGCCGTTGCATGAGTCGGTGGAAGATGTTCCCGAAGATGGCCATCCCTGGCCGGATGATGGTTCTCATCGGCGGTGGACCAGGTAGCTGAATACGCTTTCGAGGGATTCGTCTTCAGGTTGAATTCGGGTAACGAGAACGTCGTTCTGCTTGGCGAGGCGGGCGATCGCCCTGGCCAGACCGGCCGGGTCGGCCGCCTCGACATGAATCGTGTCCCGCTCCAACTTGACGCCCGACGCATAGGGGGTGCCAATGAGAGCTGCCGCCAGCACCCGCGGGTTGTCCGCATCGATCCGGATGGTCTGCGGAATATCGGTCATAAGTGCCCGCAGTGATCGAACATCGCCCGATGCCGCCATGCGGCCGTCAGTGATGGCAATGATCCGGTCCGCCATCCGCTCAACCTCGTGCAAGACATGCGACGAAACGATCACCGTATAGCCGCGCCCTCCGAGGGTCTTGAACAAATCTATGAGATGGGCACGCTGAACCGGGTCCGCCCCGTTCAGGGGTTCATCAAGGAGCAGGACCCGGGGTTTGTGCACGAGCGCCGCAGCCACCTTGGTTCTTTGCCGCATACCCTTCGAAAACCCGCCAACCGGCCGATCTGCCGCCCCTTGAAGGTCGACGAGATCGATGACCCGATCCGTGTCCGCGTCGGGATCCTCGACCCCGGCGAGCACCGCGTTGAATCGCACAAACTTGCGGGCAGTGAGATGCTTGTAGACGGCTTCATCTTCTGCAACAAACCCGACTGCCGCCAGCGCCCGGTAGTCGTCGTTGGGATTGAGTCCCTCAATGGTGATCCGACCCTCGGACGGCCGGACCAGACCGGTCATCATGCGCAGCAAAGTGGTCTTCCCTGCACCGTTCGGGCCAAGTAGGCCGGTAACCCCCGGTCCGAACTGGGCGGTCACCTCCGATACGGCAACCTTCTGACCAAACCATTTGGAAACGTTCTCGACGGACACCATTGCGGCGCTGGCAGTGGTCATGGCAACTTCCGATATTGGCGCCAGACGATCAGCGAGGAAAGAGCTACCACTGCCAGGATGCACACTCCCGACACCCAGGCATCGAACCCGGCTTCTTCCATGATGAGGAACCCGGCGTTTGAGTCGAATACCCAGTCGCGAAAGTAACGAGGGTGCTCTTCGAGGGCAAAAAGTGCGGCGTACCTGGCTCCGGCAAAATCTGCTGAAGAGACGATCACTTCGGCGACGTTGTTCGTGATGATGATGAAGCCCAGGTAGAGACCCGACGCCAACCCAGATCGGCCCAGGAAAGCGGAGACAGCAAAAGCAATCGATCCGTGGGTGGCGATGTAGGCGAGCGCGACGACCGGAACCTTCCACAGAACGTCAAGGTTTGCACCGAGGTACGTGAAGAAGCCGTCGTCGGAGAGGCCTGCCAACCCCAGGTGAAGGATCATTTGGGGGACCAAGTAGAACGTGAGCATCAAGCTCACCAAGGCGGCAGTCTTGGCGAGCAGATAGTCCCTCATGCGCAACGGCCGTGACATGTACACCGCCAGCACTCCGTTTACCCGATCGGGGACGAGCAGCAGCGGTCCGGTGAGCGCCACGAACAGCAAGCCGAGTTGGCTCGTCAGGTCAAAATACTCGGCGTAACTCGGGAGATCTGGGATGAGGTCACCGGCAAACCAGGCCACAGCGATGACGACGAACGTGATCATCAACATGAGGGCGATCAAGCCCCATGGCATGACCTTCGACCAGGCTCGCCGTCGGAGGCCAAGCGCCCGGCGATATCCATCTTTGATGATGGCCCACATCGACGAGCGAAGCGACCCGCGTGGCCCGTCATAGGGGCGGTACCCGCGGTCGACAATGATCGCTTCTTGGCTCATGTCGGCACCGGTGGAGGCGTGGCGGGGCCGACCTCAAAGAATGCTTCTTCTAGCGTGACTTGCGTTTCGGTCATCGAGCGGATGCCCGTGCCAGTTTCGGCAAACGCATCGCGGATCAACGTCGTTACACCGTCGGCTGACGGAATAGACATGCGAAAACCATCCACCGTCACGATGAGGCCGCGAGCTCGCAAGAGTTCGGCGGTTGCCTGGGGATCGTCGATGAGTTCCATTTGTACAATCCCGTGGCTGCCGAGGAGATCCAACGGGCTGTTGCGTTTCACGCGACCGTTGTCGAGGAGAACCACCCAGTCGCAGGTCCGTTCGATGTCGCTGAGGATGTGGGTCGAGAAGATAACGCTGATGTCGTAGTCGGATAGACGGTTCACCAGGTCGAGCATCTGCTCGCGACCCTCCGGGTCGAGGCCGGCGGTCGGTTCGTCGAGAAAGACGACCTTGGGATCATGGACGATCGCCTGGGCGAGCTTCACGCGTTGGAACATGCCGGTTGAGAAGTCTTTGAGGTAGCGGAATCGTTCCTCGCCGAGACCGACCAGCGCCAGTGACTCTGATGCCCGCCGGCGAGCGGCTTTGGCAGGCACCCCGGCCAACTCGGCTGAGTACGCCACAAAATCTGAGGCGGATTGGTCAATGGGAAGGCAGTCACCCTCGGGCATGTAGCCAACCCGGGCCCGGGCTTCCCGGACGTGGGTTCGGACGTTTTCCCCGAGTACCTCTACCTCGCCTGATGTGGGGGTGAGGAGACCGAGGAGGATTTTGATGAGCGTCGATTTGCCCGCTCCGTTGGCTCCGACGAGACCGATGGCGCCGTCAGGGACTTCAAGCGAAACGTCCGTTAGAGCCTTGACGTCTCCGTAGTCGTGGGACAGGTTGTCTACGGAGAACAGCGTCATGAACGGGTAAAGCTACTCGGATCTGTGAAGTACGGCGCGTATCCGGTCGACGGCCCGCTGGGCAGCTGGGACCTCGGGGGCGAGAACGCCGAGACCTGCGGCCACGATCACGACACCTGGGAGAATAGGGAGGGCTAGCGACGCGATGCCTGCCCCAACGATTGCAGTTCCACCGGCGATCCGCCCGAATCGTCTTGCTTGCATGATCTATTAGACCATGTTGTGGCGCTTAAGTTCCCGGAAGCGGTCAGTCGTCTTCGGGGGCGACCAGTTCTGAGCGTCGAAACATGGGTTCCGGCTTGACGAGGACGCTTCCGGGTGTGACGACCGTTCGCACCCAACCGGCTTCGCGAACAGTGCCCGGCTGTCCGAGCCAGCCGTGAATATCTTCGGATGTGAATGGGAGATACGGAAAGAGGCCGGTTTTGATCCCATTGATGGCAGACAAGGCCGTGTGCAGCACCGTCCCGGTCCGCTCCATGTCCTTCTTGGCGAGTTTCCACGGCTCGGTGGCGTTCAGGTAAGCGTTCACCTCGCCAGCCGCGTCCATCATGGTTCTCAAACCGGCCCGGAGCTCAACCCCCTCGATCTGGCGACCAGCCACCACCAGCGCTTCATCAATAGTGGCGAGGAGGTTCCGGTCAACTTCGGAAAGTTGACCGGGCTGAGGGATCTTGCCATCAAAGTTTTTCCAGGACATGTTGAGGACCCGATTGACGAGGTTGCCCCACGTCGAGATCAGCTCCTGGTTGATGGCCCGATCCAGCTCGGCTTCCGTTAGATCTGTGTCGTTCTGTTCAGGCAAATTGGACGCCAGTGCGTAGCGGAGCGCATCTGGTTCCATACGGTCGGTGTAATAGCCAATCGATTTGCCCACCCCACGACTCGACGATGCCTGTTCGCCCGAGAAGGTGATGTACTGGTTGGCAGGGACATCAGTTGGCAGGTTGAGGCCGCCATATCCAAGCAGCATCGCCGGCCACATCACGGCGTGAAAAGGTATGTTGTCCTTACCGACGAAATAGTATGTCTCGGCCTTTGGGTCTTCCCACCACAGTCGCCAAGCTTCCGGGGCGCCGACTCGCTTTGCCCACTCTTTCGAAGCCGATAAATAGCCGATCACGGCCTCGAACCATACGTAGATCCGCTTTTCGGGACCGACGTTGTCGAGTGGGACCCGGATACCCCACTCAAGGTCGCGGGTGATAGCCCGATCGTGCAAACCGTCGTTGACGAAGCTTTGCGCCCAGTTGATCACGTGCCGGCGCCAGCCTTTTCGGGTAGCAAGCCATTCCGAGACCGGCTTTTGAAGTTCGGATAGTCTGAGGAAGTAGTGGTCAGTCGAGCGCACTTGGGGAGTCGTTCCGGTGAGTTTGGAACGGGGGTCGATCAGATCCTCGGGATCAAGCGTCCGACCACAATTGTCGCACTGGTCGCCCCGGGCATCGGTATACCCACAGTGGGGGCAGGTACCTTCAACGTAGCGGTCAGGGAGAAAGCGGCCAGCGTCCTCGTCGTAGAACTGTTCGGTGGTTTTCTCTTCCATGTAGCCGTTTTCGAGGAGTTTGAGGAACACATCTTGGGATACGGCCGCATGGTTTTCGGTACCAGTGGTTGTGTAGAGGTCCCACGAAATCCCTACCTTTCGCCAATGTTCGAGGAACTCGGAGTGGTACGTATCGACGATTTCCTGGGGGGTCACACCTTCGGCCTCGGCGCGCACAGTGATCGGCGTCCCGTGTACGTCGCTCCCCGAGACCATGAGGACGCGGTTGCCGGCTGTTCGGTGATAGCGAGCAAAGATGTCGGCGGGTAGGTACGCCCCGGCCAGATGGCCGAGGTGGCGCGAACCGCTGGCATAGGGCCAGGCGACCGCAACGAGGATGTGACGTGCTTCGCTCATAGTCGGAGAAGGGTAGCGCACCCGACTTGAGGCGTCGCAGTCGTTTCCGGGCGATTGAGGTGGTGTTCTGGCTGACTACGCTTTCTGCCGATGGCCATTGTTCTCTCGGCGTTTTCGGCAGTCGTTGCTGGCTGGTTTGCCTACGATCTTATTCGTTCGGTCGCAGCCAATCCTCGCCCCCACACCGCCGCGTATGCAGCTGGCATGACGATGTTCGCCATCGCCACGGCGGCATCGTTCCTCTCGATCGCTTTTGGGTGGACTGACCCGGTCTATAAGACCTTCTATCTGTTCGGCGGGGTCCTCAACGTGCCATTTCTGGCGCTCGGGTCGGTGTACCTGGTTGGTGGTCACCGGTGGGGCAAGGCGATGCTTGGGCTCTTGATGCCGTTTACGTTGATGGGTGTCTTGCTGATCGTCCCGGCTGCCATGGGACCCATTCCCGATGAGATCCTCCCCAAGGGCAGCGAAATCTTCGCTTCCGGTGGCATTACGACACTCGTGGCGATCGGGTCAGGTATCGGGGCGATGATCCTCATCGTCGCCGGTCTCGTCTCGGTCGGTCGTTTCTGGCGTCGATCCAAACATCTGGTGGCCGGAAACCTGCTCATCGTCGGCGGTACGTTCGTGGCCGCCGCTCAACGCACGGTCGTAGATGCGACCGGGTCACAGGAGTTGTTCACGGCGACGCTGTTGACTGCGGTAAGTCTGATCTGGGCGGGCTACCGCCTGGCGGCTGGGAAACGGACGACAGTCCTGGCTCCCGGCCCAACCGGCTGATCGAACTAGTCTGGAACAACTAGGCAATGGAAGAGCAAGTGAGCGGGATTATCTTTTACGGAGCCGAATGGTGTGGCGACTGTCGACGGTCCAAGGCGCTACTGGAAAAGCACAACATCGACTACACGTATGTCGACCTAGCGGAGCATCCGGCGCTGATCGAGGAAGTCACCCGCCGCAATGACGGGCTCCGGTCGATTCCGACCATCGTGTTCCCCGATGGCAGCCATTTGACGGAACCAACTGATCGGGAACTGGCCGGCAAGTTAGGCCTTGAGGTCTGATTTCGAGATGGCAGCTCGGCGTACTTCAGGAACCGTCACCGGCCAAGGAAGCGCAGTCGGATCATGGGAGCGTTCTCGACCAACTGCTCAAGCTCTTCCTGGGTTGAATACCACGACAGCTGAGGGTCGGATAAGACTCGTCGCCGCTCAGTGATGTTTTCGACCTCATCGGCGGCGATCAAGAGATCCAAACCAGCGACGTGGACGATGCCGTTCGGGTCCGATCGCAGATTGGCCAGCCAATCCCGCCGGCCGCCCGTTCCGGTGACGTAGAAATGGCCGTCCACCCTGAACCACCAGATCTCGATGCGCCTGGCCAATCCTGATCGCCGGCCGATCGTGGTCAGGTCGATCGTCATGTGTCTGGCCAGGTCGTCGGGAGACATACGTCGACGGTACTAGACGCTACGCTCCATGCTCATGGAAATTGCCCCGAATGCCGACCGATTTGGAACGCTGGATCCGGCAATTCGCGACCTCTGGATGGGGTACGCCGGATGGAAAACCGAGTATTACCCGAAGTTCGTTGGGCTCCTGATGGAGGACGTTCGGGTTGATTACTGCCGTATGCGACTCCCGTGGAAGGCTCCGCAGTTGATTCAGCCCCAAGGCGTGATGCACGGTGGGGCGATCGCTTCGATGGTCGACACGGTGGTGGTTCCCGCCATCGCTTCGGCATTCTCCGAACGTCGGCGGATGGCCACGATCAACCTGGCGGTGAACTACACCGGCCCGGTGCAGGATTCCGACATCATTGGCGAAGGTTGGGTCACCAAACGGGGCCGGTCGATCGTGTATTGCCAGGTGGAGATTTTCGACCAGCAAGCTGAGCAAGTGGCGTTCGGCACGGTCGTCTACCGGGTCGGCTCGCCCATTACCGAATTCAAAGACCTTGGCTGATCAACCGGACGATCGGCTCGTCCTCAAACCTCCGCCCGGATTCAACCTGGCGAGGACGCTCGGATCGCTCAAATCCTCGCTCTACACCGGGCAGGTGCAGACGAGCTTTGTGTCGGTTATCAAGTCGAGCCGGACTCCCGACGGTCCTGGAACCATTCAATTCGAGCAGACGGGTCATGAGATCATGTGCACGCTGTGGGGCCCCGGCTCCCGCTGGCTGGCCGAACGCGCCGAGATGATGCTGGGTTTCTCCGACGATCCCGGTTCGTTCAAGCCAGACCATCGGCTGTTGCGCGAGCTACAGAAGCGAGCTACCGGAGAGCATTGGGGTCGAACCGAGCGAGTTATGGAGGCGTTGATCCCGGCCATCATCGGGCAGAAGGTCACCGCTCGAGGCGCGGCTCGGTCGATGCGGGCATTGGCTCGTACCCACGGAGATCAGGCTCCCGGACCGCAGCCAACCTGGTTGTTGCCTACCAATGAGTGCCTCGCCGAGC
This sequence comes from uncultured Acidimicrobiia bacterium, assembly GCA_965363765.1. Taxonomy (GTDB): domain Bacteria; phylum Actinomycetota; class Acidimicrobiia; order Spongiisociales; family JAENVV01; genus JAENVV01. The sequence goes on along the minus strand of CBDTUI010000007.1, from coordinate 36,963 downwards.
TGCCTTATTACGAGTACCACCGGTTTGATATCGAAAAGAAACGAGCCGACACCATTCGTGGCGTAGCCGCCCGCCACGTCCGGTTAGAGAGGTTGGCCAGTGATCCAATCCCGGAGGCATACCGGGTGCTTCAAGCCTTTCGAGGGGTAGGACCGTGGACGGCTGCGCTGGTGGCCGGTGTGGCTCTCGGTGATGCCGATGCGGTTCCGGTAGGGGATTATCACATTCCCAACACGGTTGCCTGGAACCTGGCCGGTGAGGAACGGGCCGACGACGCCCGGATGCTGGAGTTGCTTGAGCCGTATATCGGCAACCGTGGCCGGGTTATCCGTTGGCTGGAGGCGTCCGGTGTTAAAGCCCCGGCGTACGGGCCGAAGAACTCGGTCCGATCAATTCGAGGACAGTGACGCCAGTTCGTAGATGATCAGGGCGACTTGGCTACCGTCCAGAAGCGGATCAACGATGGTGTTGTGGTCGGCACCCTCCAGGATGGTGTACGTCACGTCGAACCCGGAGTCGGTAAGCGCCGCGTCGAACTCGTCGCTGAAGCCCAGTTGCACGACCTGGTCGCCGTCGCCGTGGACGAGAACGAACGGAATGGGATCGGCAGTCGGCAGGTACTCGTACGGGCTACCAAGTGCCCACCGGTCGGGGTCGTCCTCGATGGTGGTGCCGAACCAGCTCACAAGGAGCGGGCCGTACCGGTCTGCCCGGTACGGCCCGGCCAGTCCAACGAAGCCCGAGATTTTGTACTTGGCCGCTGAAGTGCAGCGGCCAGAGGCAAACTCGTCCCCTGACAAGATCACCGTCGAGGCAAGGTGCCCGCCTGCCGAGTACCCAACCACGGTCAGTGGAGCGCCACCAGACAGCTCACTCGCTTCCGAAAGGGCACATCGAATGTCCTCATACGATCCCGGGTAGCCACCGCCGCTGCCGCCGACCGTGTAGGTGGCGTTGTATACAACCAGGCCCTTCTTGGCGATTGAATGGGCGAAGTCGTCAAGCGTGGTCTTGTCGCCGCCGTACCAGGATCCACCATGGAACAGCACCACGGAGGGGAAGTTCTGGTCGGCCGCCGGAGAAAAGATATCCAGATCGAGGGTGTCAGTGAAGGCGATGTTGCGTGTGATTTCAACGTCATAAACAACGGCCTCGGCCGTACCAGAGCAGGCGGCAAGGAGCAGGCTCAAAACCAATAGTTTCTTCACTAGGTAAGTGTCTCCAGCAACAGGTGGGTGACAAGGTTGGTGGCGTCGCCCCACGGAGCGGCCGTGTCACGAACCACTTCCTCAGAGAGGAGTTCGTCGGAGTTACGGTAGTTGTAGCTGACCGCTTTGCGAACGCCGAGGTCGCCTGCGGCGATCACATCGGGCCGGGCGAGGCATCTCGCCAATAGCCACTCGGCTGACCAGCGCCCGATTCCGCGCAGTTCGACGAGTTTGCGAATCGCTTCCTCGTTGCCGAGTTCCTGCAGGCCGTCCAGCGCTCCAGCTGCAGCTGCCTGTGCGACGCCGACGATGTATTCGGACTTGCGTGTGGTGAACTGGAGGTCGCGCAAAGAGGTCGGATCGACAGCGGCGAGACGTTTGGGGTCCGGGAACTCCCAGACGGTCGTGCCGAACAGCACGTGAGGTGTGCCGTAGGCCTCAATGAGCCGAGATCGGGTCGTCGTAGCCCACGTCAGGTTGACTTGCTGGGCGGTAATCGAGGTGATGAGGGACTGAAATGGATCGGACTGTAACGGTGGTCGCAGGCCCGGGTAGCGGTCGACGAGGCGGCTCACAATCTCATCTGTCTCTGCCAGTTCCGTGAGAGGGGCTCGATCGATTGATTCGGCCAGTCGCCACTGCAAGTCGGCCAGCGCAGCTGGCTCGTCGGCCGGATCGACGGTCGTAACCTCGATCGCCCCGTCCTCCTGCTGGCGAGCCGCATAGGCAACGCCGTCGGACGTGACTCGATAGAACGTGTCGTCGGCGATGATGTTGGCGAGATCGATGCCCCACCGACGGAAACGAGCGGTGCTCGCTGCGAAGTCGATCGGGTCGTGTGGCTCCCAACGCATGGCTAGGACCCTGTCCAGTAACGCTGGCGATAGTCAGGGCGAGTCAGCGTCGTTATCCGGCAAGGACGCACGACCCAGGCGCACTTGACCTGTTCGTCGAGGAGGAGGACGCAGCAGGGCGTGGCGATAGCCGTTCTGAACCCGTCAGGCGTCGATGGGCGGGGCACTAGAGGAAGAGGCGAGTGAGTTTGGTCTTCGTGAGGTGCATGGCTGCGCCCTCGTCGATCAGCCAAGTGACCTTCTTCGCTCCATCGGCAACCAGTTTGGCGGGGAGCGGTTCGTCGCCTTCGAGGATGGCGGCCAGCGCGGCTGCCTTCTCCGAGCCCGAAACAAGAAAGATGAGATGGTCGGCGGAATGCAGGAGGGGGATGGTGGCGGTGAGGCGCCACGCATCCTTAGATTCGACCCAGTTGGCGACGTAAGCGGCTCCGTCGTGATCGAGAGCGTCGGTTCCCGGAAAGAGAGACGCAGTGTGGGCGTCATCTCCGATGCCGAGCAGCACGATGTGAGGCCCGGAGTTATCGCCGATCACATCGCGTAGTTGGTCGCTGTGGGACTCGGCCGCAGCATGAGGGTCGGCGTCTTCGTCGAACGTCGGAAAATGAAACGTTGCCGGCGCGTCTAGATGGGTTCTGGCAAGAAGGGCGTTGGAGTCTTCGTGGTCATCGGGCACCCATCGCTCATCTGACAACCAAACGTCGACCCGATCCCACTCAACATCGGCATCAGCGAGATGTTGGTACATAACCTTGGGGGTAGACCCACCCGCCAGCCCCAGGTTGACGCGGCCGGTCTCATACTGACGAATCTCCTCGGCCACGAAGCCTGCCGCGTATTTGGCTAGCGCGGCGGGGGTTGGCAAGACAATCACATTCATGCTGATCCTTCGTTTGTCGCCTCTAATCTACGACCGGCCCCAACTTGTGCGGCGGATGGCAGACCTCGTCGGTAACTAGTGTCACGTAAATATGTCGGTCTATGCGCCTTATCTTCGTGAACTCACCGGGCCAGGTGGCAGGTTCGAGGTGTCCGAGGTTGAAATCGGTGGGATCCGGCAGCGGGGGTTCGCTGATCAGCCTGCCCACCTGAGCTTCCTCATCGAGGTAGCCAAGGAGCACGGCCAAACCGAGTTCTTGGTGCAAGGAGACATCCGGTACACGTATGCAGACGCCATGAGTAGGGCGCTGCATCTGGCCAGTGGCCTACGCGAGGCATACGGTGTCGAGCCCGGTGATCGCGTTGCAGTTCTCGGGTCAAATGCGCCTGACTGGGTAGTGGCGTTTTGGGCGATCATTGCCGTTGACGGAGTCGCCGTCCCATTCAATGCCTGGTGGACACCTGAAGAGTTGCGGTTTGGGGTTGCCGACTCGGGAATGAGCGCGGTGATCTGTGACGCCCGAAGAGCTGAATCCGCCGTTGAAGCGGGTATCCCGGTCGATCGGGTGGTCGTGTGGGGCGATGGCGAGATTCCTGCCGGAGCGCGCCGCCTCGACGAGGTTCTCGGTGAGCGCCCCCTTGAGCAGGGTTCGTGGCGGGATCAGGACGAGCCAGCCGGGCTTTTCTATACATCGGGAACGACCGGGCAGCCCAAGGCGTCGGCGAATAGTCACCGGAACATCATCGCGAACCTCATGAACGCGGCTGCAGTTTTTCGGGCGATCGGCAAGTTCAACAAAGCAGCGGCCGACCCGACAACGATCGATGCTGATGAAGCTCGGGGTGCGAAGCCTCAAGACGTCGACCTGACCGTTATACCGCTGTTCCATACGACCGCGCTCATGTCGACCATGATTCCGTACTTGTACGCCGGACATAAGTTGGTCTTCATGCCACCAGGACGGTTCGACCCGCATGAGGCCGCCCGGGTAATCGAAGAGGAACAGGTCACCCGCTTTGGTGGGGTGCCGACGATCGTCGCTCGCATCATCGATGAAGAGGCCTACATCGGTCGCGACTTTTCGTCGCTTCGGGCGATTTCCTACGGTGGGGCGCCGTGCTCACCTGCCCTTCTGCGGCGAATCGAACGGGTCTTTCCTGACCTCAAGGGTCGGGTCATCCAAGGTTATGGATTGACCGAGACTTCACCGCTGCTCACGCTCAACGTCGGCGATGACTATCACGATCACCCCAACTCCGTCGGCGTGGCAGTTCCTACGACGGAGCTTCTCATCGCCGACCCGGAACGTAACCCGCTTCCGGTTGGCACCGCCGGGGAAATATGGGCCAGGGGCTCAAACATCATTTCGGGGTATTGGAATCGTCCAGAAGTGAACGCCGAGACCTTTGTAGACGGCTACTTCCGGACGGGCGATATTGGCTACCTCGATGACGCCGGGTTTCTGTATATCACCGACCGCGCCAAAGATGTTGTGATCAGAGGCGGCGAGAACATCTATTGCGTCGAGGTCGAGAACGTGCTGATCGCCCATCCCCGAGTGGTCGATGTCGCGGTCATCGGCGTCCCCCACGAAGAACTCGGCGAGGAAGTGAAAGCAGTGGTGGTGGTCGAAGCAGATGACACAATCACTGCAGACGAACTCGAGGCCTATGCCCGCGAACACCTGGCACAGTTCAAGGTGCCGAGCCAATGGGAGTTCCGCACCGAGATGCTGCCGCGCAATCCGTCTGGCAAGGTTCTCAAGCCAGCCCTCCGCGATGGACACTCAGCGGTTTTCGCGGTTGGCGGCGAAAGCGATTCGGCATTGTGACCAGTGAGACCGTGACCATTGACTGGGAGGGTGGATCGGTGACCGGCCGGCTTATCAGGGGCGACTTGGGACCGGGCGTGTTGCTGGCACATGGGGCAGGAACGGACCAAGATCACCACATGATGGTGGCGCTGCGCGATGGGATCGCTGGACTCGGCTATCCGGTGATGACGTTCAACTATGCCTACACCGAGCGGGGCAGCAAACGACCAGACCCGCAGGCTCGTCTTTTGGCCGTGCACACGGCCGCCCTTGAATGGTTTCGGGCAAATGTCACCGACCGGGTCGTGCTGATGGGCCGCTCGATGGGCGGTCGGATGGGCACCTACCTGGCTGCCGATGGTGCCGACGTCGAAGGGGTGGTGCTGCATGCATATCCGCTCCACCCGGCTGGCAAGCCAGACAAGCTCCGCAAGGACCATTTACCGGACATCACCGTGCCGATGCTGTTCGTAGTGGGGACGAGGGACCCGTTGTCACAGATGGCTCTCTTCGATCAGTGGGTCCGGCCGCTTCAGAACGTGGAGACCTTCGAGGTCGAAGACGGTGACCATTCGATGCGGGTTCGGAGAGCCTCGGGACGCTCGAACGAGGAAGTACATGAGGAAGTCATTCGACGAATCGGTTCCTGGCTCGCCGCTCGCTGAGAACGGCGGGGTCTAACCGGCCTCGAGGGCTTTGACCTTGTTGAGTCGGCGAACGTAGCGCTCTTCGTTGATGAACTCTGCTTTCAAGAACGAGTCGAGGATCTCATAGGTCACCAACTCGCCCTGTGTGCGGGATCCAAAACAGATGACATTGGCGTCGTCGTGCTCGACGGCCTGGTGGGCCGTGTAGGTGTCGCATCCCATCAGGGCACGGACGTCCTTGACCTTGTTGGCAGCGATCACCGCTCCGGCGCCCGATCCGCAGATGACGACTCCGCGGTCTGCACGACCATCGCGCACAGCATTGGCTACGGCAGCGGCGAAGTCGGGGTAGTCGACCGATTCGGATGAGTGGGTACCGAAGTCGGTAACCGCGTGACCCGCTTCTGCGAGTCGTTTGGCGGTTTTGTCTTTGAGGAGGTAGCCAGCGTGGTCTGCCCCGATTGCGATACGCACCAAAATCTCCTTCGCGGTTGGCGTTACGTTAGCCGCCGCCCCTCTCCAAGCCGCGCCACTTGTTAGCTTTCGGGTGATTCGGCCGAGTTCAGGTGGAGGGCTGATCCCGTATATGGATGGGCGGCCGCCACCTCTTCATCTAGCTCGACGCCTAGGCCGGGGGCCGACGAGGGGATCACATAGCCTTCTTCCCAAACGATCGGGGTTTTGAGGATCTCGGCGTGAAACCCTCCCCAGGTCTCTATTCCTTCGAGGATGAGGAAGTTGGGTATGCAGGTCGCCAGCTGGATGGCAGCAGCGGCCACCACCGGGCCGCAGTACACGTGGGGGGCGATTTGGGCGTGATACGTTTCGGCGATCGCAGCGATTTTTTTGGCTTCGAGAAGGCCACCGCACCGTCCCAGGTTCGGCTGCAATATTGCCGCTGCTTTGGCATGGAGAACGGAGGCGAATTCGTATTTTGACGTTAGTCGTTCACCGGTCGCGACCGGGATGGTCGTGGCCGCGGCGACCTGGCCCATACCCTCGGGGTGGTCGGGTGGTGTCGGCTCCTCGAACCAGAGTGGGTCGTACGGTTCGAGGCGTTTGGCTAATCGGATGGCTCCGGCCGGCGTCATCTGCCCGTGCGTCCCGAACAGCAGATCAACCCGGCTTCCAACGGCCTGGCGGACCGCTGATGTGAGCGTTTCAGATCGATCAAGCGCTTCAAGACCGAGCTGGCGCGGATCGAACGCCGTGTACGGTCCCGTCGGATCAAACTTCACGGCAGTAAAACCCAGGTCGGCATAGTGAACGGCTCGTTCAGCGGCGCGGGTCGGATCCGAATAGGTGCCGTCGTCGCCGCCGTCAGCACTGGACGGGTAAAGATAGGTGTACGTGCGGAGCCGATCACGTACCTGACCGCCCAGCAGGTTGTAGGCCGGTTGATCGACTTCCTTGCCGACGATGTCCCAGCAGGCCATCTCGAGGGCGCTCATCACCGCCCCCATCGATACGTCCGGCCTTTGGGTATAAGCCGCCGAATAGATCCGCCGCCACATTGATTCGATATCGAATGGGCTCGATCCGATCACGAATCGTTCGGCAGTGTCCTCGACCATCGCCGCCACCGTCTGCGGGCCGAATGGAGCGCAATAGGCCTCACCAATACCGGATATCCCGCTGTCGGTCGTGAGCTTCACGAACACGAAGTACGGGCCGCCGAAGTGCGGGGGAGGATTGGCCACCACAAAGGTCTGAGCTTCAGTGATTTTCACGTCTGGACCGCAGACCGCATCAGAAGACGATGACGTTTCGTAGTGCCGACCCGCTTCTGGTGCCGTCGATGGCCTCGTTGATGTTGTCGAGAGCGAATTCCGCCGAGACGAGTTCGTCGAGTTTCAACCGTCCGGCCCGGTATTCGTCGATGAGATGGGGGATGTCGTTGGCGATCGTTGATGATCCCATCTTTGATCCGATGATCGACTGGGAGCGAGTGGCCAGGTTGGCGGCTTCCGCCGGCACCATCACTCCGTCGGCTGGCATCCCGACCAGGACGACGGTTCCTCCTGGCCGGATGAAGTCGACCGCCTGTGCAATCACCGGTCCGATCCCAACGGTGACAAAGGCGTAGTCGGCGCCCTCGCCATTCGTCAGATCCAGGATGGCCTCTTTGGCATCGACCACTGAGGAGTTAACTGTTGCTGTTGCCCCGAATGATTGGGCGACCGTCAGCTTGTCGTCGACGATGTCGACAGCGATGAGAGGGCTTGCGCCGATCGACACTGCCCCTTGAATCGCGTTGAGGCCGACCCCTCCGGTTCCGATGACGACGACGGAGCTTCCCCCCGGCACCGAAGCCGTTTTGGTTACGGCGCCGTAGCCCGTGATGACCCCACACGAAAGTAGAGAAGCAGCGGTAAGCGGTATGTCGGTCGGGATCGCCACAACCTGGCTTTGATCGACGGTCACGTATTCGGCAAACCCTCCGGTGTTCATCGCGGGCCACACCGCCCCTTTCGGGCCGAAGATGTGTGGCTCATCGTCGAGCGGGAATGTGCCAGAGCACAGGAATGACTGGCCCCGCCGGCAGTACGGACAGCGTCCGCAACGCCTAATCAACGAAGCGACGACCCGTTGGCCGAGCAAGAGTTCGGATACGCCAGGGCCGACGTCGGTCACCGTGCCAGCGATTTCATGGCCGTACAAGGCAGGGAGCTGGCCGCCCCACGCACCATCTATGTAGTGGATGTCCGAATGACACACGCCACAGGCGGCCACCTGGATCGTGATCGATCCGGCCGCGGGCGGACCGAGGTCAAGATCCTCGACCACGAGCGGTCCACCGAATTCGTAACATACCGCGCCTCGCATACGCTTCTGACGCTAGCGCCGGGCTAGCGCGTGAGGGTTAGAAACCGACGGCTTGTTTGATCTAATCGCGTGAGAGCTCGTCGAATCGGTCGGGAGCACGATCAGCATCCCGAATGTTTTGTCGGAATGGGTCCAGTTAAGCCTGGATCTCTTCCGCATAGGAACGTATTTCGGACAATCGAGTTGCCCGGCACCAAGGTCGCCACCATCGTCCGGGCGCACTGAGGCGGGTCGAGCCGCCCCGGGCCTACCCGTATCGTGTAAGGTCCTTGAACGATGGCGCAGACCCTTGATTCGGACGTTCAGAGCCGCAGCACCAACCCCCCACGGTCCAACAACAATTGGAAGGCCTACCTCTACCTGCTGCCGACCTTCGTCGCGCTGTTCGCATTCGTGTACTTCCCGATCTATGACTCGTTCCGGCTTTCTCTCAACCGGGTGGCACCGTTTGGCAGCGACACGATTTTTGTTGGCTTCGGCAACTACTCAAGGCTTTTCCAGTCGCCCGACTTCTGGAACACCGTCAAGGTTTCGCTCTGGTTTGTGGTCGGCACCGTCCCGGTCGGCATCGTTTTGGCAGTCATCATTGGCTTGCTGCTTTCATACCCGCTGAAGCGGCTCAACTGGTTCTACCGCACCCTCATCTTCGTGCCGGTGGTGATTTCTTCGGCCATCGGTGGCGTGCTCTTCCGGCTGCTGTACAACCCAGTGGTCGGATTCTTCAACCATTGGCTCAGCCTGGTGGGAATCGATGGGCCGAATTGGCTCAATTCAAAATCGTGGGCGTTGGTGGCGGTCTGTATCACCGTTGTGTGGCGTCAGCTCGGCTTCAATGTGATTATCTCCCTGGCGGGCATTCAGAATATCGACGAGCAACTCTACGAAGCGGCCAAGGTCGACGGCGCCTCACCCCTCCGCCGGATTCGCCACGTGACGCTACCGATGCTGTCGCCGACACTTTTCTTTCTTTTTATTGTTAACGTCATTACCAGCCTTCAGGCGTTCGGGGAGATCAACATCCTCACCGACGGTGGCCCAGGTGAAGCAACCACCAACCTGGTCTACTCCGTCTTTGTGGACGCCTTCGTTGGCACCTCATTCCGTGGGCTGGCGTCCGCCCAGGCCTTCATGCTGGCGATGATGATCGTCTTCATTTCCTACGTCCAGTTCAAGGGACTTGGCAAAAAGGTGCACTACCAATGACGAGCGCAACAGTGACTCAGGAACAAGCTGCGACGGTGGCGCCACCGGCCCGGTCGCGCCGGCGTTGGGGCGAGGGTCCAGTACACGTCGCTCTCTTGGTCATTGGAATTGTGGTTTCCATGCCGATCATCATCGCCTTCTTCATGAGCTTCACCCCGCTCCGAGAAATCGTGAGTCGAGCCAATCCCGAGTTTCTCCCCGATACATGGACGCTTGAGAACTACCGAACGGCCTGGTCGGCTTCACCCTTCGGCCGGTACATGCTCAATAGCTTCATACAGACCGGGATCATCACGATCGCCCAGGTGACGTTCAGCGTGCTGGCAGGGTTTGCCTTTGCCATGTTTGAGTTCCGAGGCAAGGCGGTGCTGTTCGCGCTCGTCATCGGGAGTCTGATCGTCCCGTTTGAGCTGACGTTCATCCCGAACTTCTTGCTCATTTCCGGCATGGGACTGGCAAATACCTACGCCGGATTGACGGTGCCGTTCCTCGCCAGTGCCTTTGGTGTCTTCATGATGCGCCAGTTCTTCATGAGCCTGCCGCGCGACCTGTACGACGCGGCCAAGATCGACGGCGCCGGCGACTTCTACTATCTGACACGAATTGTCATGCCTCTCGCGAAGGGTGCCATTTCTGCGTTCACGATCTTCGCCTTTTTGAGCGCCTGGAATCAGTTCCTTTGGCCGCTTGTGATCACCAACGATGAGAGCATGCGAACCGCCCAGATCGGCATACGGTTCTTCTTGGTAAACCAGGAGCGAGCTACCGATTGGGGTGCCATCATGGCAGGGACGGTCATCGTGATGATCCCCACACTGGCCGTGTTCCTCGTTGCGCAACGTCAGCTCGTCAAGGGAATCGCCATGAGCGGCCTCAAGGGATAGCTTCCCGTCAAGCTGGGACATACGGTGCTGTGCGTGTAATGTCACGAAAACTCGTTGGTGCGCCCAAGGCGTATCACGGAAGAAGGGAAATTCAATTGAGGAAATCTCGCATTAAAATAATAGCTATGTTGGCTGCGTTCGCCCTGATCGCGGCGGCGTGTTCATCCGGCACAACCGCGGATACGACGGCAGGCGCAACGACAGACACGACCGTTCCAACAGGTCCCTCTGGGGACGTGGTGACCATTGAGTTCTGGCACGCCATGGCAGACGATCTGGGAGCCGTCGTTGACGAGCTCGTTGGCCGTTACAACGACAGCCAAGATGGCGTAGTGGTGAACGCCACATTCCAGGGCTCCTACGACGACACCTACAACGCGCTGTTGGCATCGTTCGATGCAGGTACTGAGCCCAACATCGTTCAGAACTTCGACCTGGCCGCCCAAACCATGTTCGATACCGGGCGACTGGTTCCGGCGCATGAGCTTATGGCAGAGGGTCAAGCCGAATTGTATCTGGCTGCCCCTCGCGACTACTACTCAGACGAAACGGGCATGGTCGCCTTGGCGTTCAATAGCTCGACACCGATCGTCTATTACAACCAGGAAATGTTTGACGCGGCTGGTTTGGATGCGCCAGCGCAGGACTGGACGTTCTCTGATTTCCTCGCCACCTGTGACGCCTTGGAGGCCTCTGGAGTCGAGTTCTGTGTGACGTTCGGGACAGTGGGCTGGTACTTTGAGCAGATCCTTGCCAACTCGGGCGGGTTGTACTTCAACGAAGACAATGGCCGTACGGGTCGGGCCACCGAGGTTGCCTTCAACACTGGCCAGGGCGTCGAGGTGTTTGACTTCCTAACCGGGCTGATCGCCGACGATCACGCTCCCAACTTGGGTAACACCTGGTCGGATACGGATTCCGTGTTCTTCGCCGGCGAGGCTGCCATGATTTTCGACTCGACGTCGGGATCCCGTGGCTTCCAAGACAATGCCTCCTTTGAGGTGAAGACTGCCTTCATCCCGCATAGCGATACGTCGGACCGCAACGGTGTGGTCATCGGTGGCGCCGCTCTGTGGCTGATCGACGCAGGGGACGACGCCGTAAATGCGGCGGCATGGGACTTCATGCAGTTCATGACGCTCGAGTCCCAGCAGGTGACGTGGCACACGGGCACGGGATATTTCCCAGTGCTTGCCAGCCTGCAGGATTCACCGACGCCGGAGCTTGCGACGTTCTGGGAAGAGAATCCGAACTTCGTGACTGCCATTGAGCAACTGGCGACGACGAAAACCGAATTGGACGGTGCACCGAACTATGCAGTTCTCGGTGGACGGGCCGGACCGTTCCCGGAGATCCGCAGGATCCTCGTTGAGGCGTATTCGGCTGTACTGGACGACGGCTTGAGTCCTCAAGCTGCTCTTGATGCTGCCGCGGAAAAGGCTAATCAGGCACTTGCCGACTACAACGCCTTCTTCGACGGATAACACCACTATGACAAGAGCGTGGCCGGCCTTTGGCCGGCCACGCTCTGTTTGGTTGGTGATTGTGGGTGCTTTGGCGGTTGCCAGCTGTACGAGCCCGGAAACCGTTTCAGTAGCCACTCTCGATCCCGCCCCAGCCGCAAGCAGGCCCACTTCGGTGGCTCCAAATTCCTCCTTTGATGTCGAAGGTCATCGGGGCGCGAGGGGCCTTCGTCCCGAGAACACCTTGCCAGCATTCGAGGTGGCGCTAGACCTCGGCGTCAGCACTCTTGAGCTTGATTTGCACCTCTCCTCCGACGGCCAAGTGATCGTCTGGCACGATCCGTTTGTTGACCCGTCGAAGTGTCGCCTGGACTCGGAAATCGCCGGGTTGCCCAATCCCGATACCGCCAACGAAGCCGAATTGGCTATTCGCAGCCTGACGGCGGCCCAACTCGGTGGCTATATCTGCGACCGCAATCCGGACGTCGGCCGCTACCCGGACCAACGGGCGGACCCCGGTGAGCTGGCTGGACTGGATTACCGGATCGTGACGCTGACCGAACTGTTTGGGTTCGTAGCGTCGTATACGAATTCAGAAGAAAAGACGCCCAAGCAGAGAGCGAATGCCGCGGTAGTCCAGTTTAATATCGAAACGAAACGAGTGCCGAACGATCCCGCCACCATCGGCGACGATTTCGACGGAAGTAATCCGGGCCAGTTCGAGCTGACCATTCTTGAAGATGTCCAACAATCAGGTATGGCCGGACGCGTGATCATCCAGAGCTTCGACCACCGGTCCCTCAAGGCGATTAATAGCGTCAACAACGAGATTCGCCTGGCAGCCCTCACGCGAGATCCGGTCGGAAACCCTGGCGCATTCGCTGATTGGGGAGCGAAGATCTGGTCGCCGCGGGCGTCGACGTTAACCGCGGCGTCCGTAGAGGCGGCTCATCAAGCTGATCTCCTCGTTATTCCCTGGACCGTGAATGACATAGACCACATGCAATCGCTCATCGAAATGGGAGTGGACGGCATAATCACTGACCGGCCAGACCTGCTTCTGCCATGAGGCCCTTCGCCGTGCTCGCCGCCCTGAGCATGCTGACTGGCGCTTGTGTGTCTCCGCCTGCCGGCGAGCTACCAGCGGTTGCGGTCACGATCAAGGTCGTTGCCGAGGGCTTCGTCGCGCCGATCGGATTGGCGGAGACTCCCGACGGACGCATACTTGTGGCCGAAGCGGGAACTGGAAACGATGACCTCTCGGCCGGGGTTTCCATCATTGAAAACGGTTCGACCCGCCGCCTGATATCTGGGTTCCCGAGTGGTCGGGACTCGGGCGACTTGTCGGGTTCAGCCTTGGTCGGGGTCGGGAGGGACGGAAACGTATTTGTCGGAAATTTTGGAGCGGGGCACTTATGGAGCGTGCCCTTCAGTGAACTTGACGCCACCATCGAACCGCTGTCGCCCGATGAACTCGGGCAAGCGATGCAACCGTTGAACTCGGTACGCCTCACCAATCCGTTCGACATCACGTTCGACCTCGGCGGAAGCCCCGTCGTGTCCGACGCCAGTGGCAACGGCGTGGCCGTTGAGACAGACGACGGCACCGTTGAATTCATCCATCGATTTGATCAGCTGTCCGACCCAGCGTCGAAGGAGAGGATCGATGCTGTCCCGACGGGGATTGTCCGGGTCGGCGAAGAATACTTTGTGACCTTGACAGGTGGGTGCCCGTATCCCGATGGGGTTGGCCAACTCGTGGCAATCAAGGACGACCGCTCGCAACGGACTGTCGCCGATGGCCTCTTCATGCCAATCGACGTCGCGCTCGGTCCGGACGACACAGTTTGGGTACTCGAATTCGCCGACTTCGAGGACGGAGCCTCCTGTTTTACAGGAGAGGGGTATCAAGCCGGGACCGGCCGATTGAGTCGGCTCACCGACGATGGCATTGAGCTCGTGGTCGGTGGCCTCGATAACCCTGGCGCGGTCCTGGCGCACTCAGACGGCACGTTGTACGTATCTGAGGTGTTCTCCGGGCGCGTGATCGCTATCACGGTGGAAGGGACCGGGGCCGCCCCTCCTGCGACGGGTTTTTCGGATGTCGCCGATGGGGTCGGTCTGACCTTCGTCCACGGCGCGTTTGATGAGGCCGTGTCGATGGACCCGGTTGCAGCCATGGGAGGCGGCCTGTGCTGGCTCGACTACGACGCGGACGGGTGGATGGACCTCTACCTCGTGAATTCGTACAGCCTCGACGAGATCGACAACTGGCGGTCGAAGGGTGGGCTTCCGGCATCGCAGCTCTATCGAAACCTGGGAGGTCAATTCACGCCGGTTGACCTTGGCTCTGAGCTCACAGTGCGCGGTAACGGGTGTCTGGCTGCCGACCTAAACGGGGACGGTTGGACGGACCTCTATGTGACCGCCGACGGACCCAACCAGCTGTTGATCAACCACGAGGGGATTGCCTTCAGCGAAGTGGGAGAGCTGGCCGGGCTCGATACACCAGGATGGAGTACTGCGGCCACAGCTGGCGACGTGAACGCCGATGGACTCCTCGACGTCTTTGTGGCTTCGTACGTCGATTTAGCTGTGACCGTCGCCCAACCCACCGGGCACTTTCCGCAGGACCATCCCGGTATTGCCGATCATCTCTTTTTAGGTGTGGGTACAGGAGCAGACGGGGTGCCGGAATTCCGCGACGCGACACAGGAAGTTGGGCTGACGCGTTCGGACCGGGGACTGGGTGCCGTGTTGACCGACCTTGACCTCGACGGGGATTTGGATCTCTATGTTGCCAACGACGGCAATCCGAATCGTCTCTATCTGGCACGCCAAACCGCCGATGGTCTCAGGTTCTCTGACGCCACAACCGAAGCCGACCTGGGGGATTCGGGGAGCGGAATGGGGATCGCGTCGGGCGACTACGACCTCGATGGGTTGCCTGACCTGCTTGTAACCAACTGGCATGCCGAGCTAAATGCCCTCTATCGCAGCGAGGGGTTGGCCGAGGGGAAACCTACGTTTGCCTATTCCACATTTCGGATTGGTCTGGCTGGCCTCGGGAACAACCAGACGGGGTGGGGCACCTCATGGATGGACGTCGACCTCGACTCGGATTTGGATTTGATGATTGTCAACGGGCACGTGCCGGTCGAGGATCTACAGGGAGACGCGGAGCTCGTGCGTCTATACCTGAACCAAAGTGCCCAGGGAGCGTCTGGCCAGTTCACGGACGGCACGACCGCCTTTGGTCTTGAAGCCGTTGGCCCGCGCATGGCGCGAGGATCTGCGGCGGCGGACTACGACAACGATGGCGATCTGGACCTAGCTGTCAATGTTATCGGCGGGTCGGCGACCCTCCTACGGAATGATACCAACGAAGGCAACTGGCTCATTGTGGCAACCGCATCGAACCTTCCGGGAACTGTGGTTGAGGTCGCCCTGCCCGACGGTTCAATTCTGCGAAGAGAGTTGCTCGCCGGCTCAAGCTACCTGGCCACCGAAGACCCTCGATTCCACTTCGGATTGGGCGATGCCACGGCGGTCGATGTGACGATTCGGTGGCCAAACGGAGACGTCACGAAACTCGATTCTCCGGCGAATCGAATAGTGTCTGTGGGCGACTGACCAGCGCGGGAGTTGCGACGGCGCTCTCTACGCTTGAGATGCCCGGGCCGACGTCGGTTGGCTGCCGCCACCCGGCTTGTGATTGCTCCGGCCGCCGACAGGGTTAGAAGCCGACGGCTTGTTTGATCCAATCGTCCGACAGTTCGCCGAACTGGTCAGGAGCACCATCAAGCACGAAGACGTGGATCATTTCGTTGGTTATCGGCATGGCGAACGATCCGAGCGGGCACCCGCCGAAGGGCGAAACCACCCCGGTGAGGCCGGTGAATGACACACATACATGGTCATGGGCATGCCACACCGTCAGCGGTCCGCCTATCGCCGGACCCGTATCGCCCAGATTGTCCATTTGGAACATGGCGCCGAGCAGAACCGGCCCGTCCGGTCCGGCCGCATAGACCAGGGTTTCCGGGTAGGCGGGGTCGAAGATCCGACCGTCATCCTTGAGGGTTGGATTATCAGCGTGATAGTCGAGGCCTTCAATGTTGTCGACCTCGTAGCCGGCTGCGGCCGCGACCTCCGGGTCACTGTACGGGGCCAGCGCAGCAACGACCTGAGTGTGAAAGTCCTCGGCAGCGCGAATCTCGTCAACGGTCGGTTCCCGATCCTCGCCATACGGGAGAGCTACCGCCGGAGGGGGAGTCTCGCCATGGTGGTGGCCACCACCCGATGTAAAGGCGCCCGCCCACGATGCCACCGACAGGACCGTGGCGACGACTACGAACCCCGCCACGCCAGCCCTTGCCATCCTAGTTCCGCGTTCGGGAGTCAGGGCTGCCGCCAACCCGATGAGTTCGGCGAGTTTGGTGAACATGGCGAGCTGGTCGGGAGCGGATCCGCCCACTGTTGAGACCGCGAACGCCCCGATTGACCCACCCAGGAGGATGGTGGTCCATCGTCGCCACTTGCCTCCGCTGAGGGCTACCCGGATCCCAAAGCCCATCGCTATCGCCGTCCCCAAGTAGCCGAGCGTAAGTGCGTTGGGTTCGTGTCCGAACACGAGACCGAGGTGGGCTGCCGAGCTGACTGCCATGGCGATCACCGCCGTTTTCGGGGCGGGATCCAGCTCGCCAAACAAACGGCTGATCTTCCCTCTCCAGGTGCCAGCCGTGGATCGTCTGGTCCACCAGATCAGAACGGCAAGAATCACGACGAAAACGGTGGCTGTGGTGTGTTCGTCGATGATCCGATAGAGCGGCGAAATAATGTATTGGTCAGTGGGCACCATGAGCGAGGTCCTTTCGTACCGGCAGGGCTGGCGGGGTCGTTGACGTTTTGAGGAGGCGGAGGACGACGAGCGGGGCGATGATCTGGGTGGTGATCGCAACCGGTTCGAGCAGTCGCTGGTTCAAGAAGAGCGCCAGGAGCGTGTTGATCGCAGCCGTGACGAGCACGGTCCACTCGACGATGCGGATCGTTCTACGTGACCAGGTTGGGATCAGATCGATCTTGCGGATCGCCATGACCAGAGCGACGGTGGCGGTTCCCGGCACAATCAGCGCCAACGGACTGCCAAGCACGAGGGTTTCGACGGCCGAAATGCCCAGCAGCGTCGTTTGGACGATGAGGAGGATGCGGAGGAGCTGTTGATGTGATGTCATACCCTCACCTTCGGGCATGACGATGGGGATCAGATTGGGGGCGGATGAGGGGACGATGAGACTGTGCGAGCCGTCGGCAGCGTCACCACGATGCGCCCGCCCGGGTTGACGTTTTCGGCTCGAATGTTTCCCTCATGAGCTTGCACCGTTGATTTTGCGATCGCCAGGCCGAGACCGGTGCCCTGGGGTGACCGAGCCGGGTTAGCGCGGAAGAACCGATCGAAGACCTTGTCCAATTGGTCAGTTCGAAATCCCGGACCTTCGTCCTGCACCGTGAGGACCACTTCACCCTCGCCCTGGCGGAGTCCGAGAGTGATGGTCCCCGCTCCGTAGCGGTTGGCGTTGTCGACGAGGATCCGGACCATTCGTTCGAGGGCCGCACCGTCACCGTAGATGTTCACCTGGTCAGCGACGGCCAACTGCACCGGCCGCCTGGTCGACGTCAGGTCGTGGGCGAGCCGTGCCAGCATCCCGGTCAGGTCGACCGGTTCAGAACGAAGAACCTCATGTTCGTCAGCTCTGGCGAGAGTCAGCAGGTCGTCGATCAGTATCGACATGCGCTCCGACTCAGCAACGATGTCAGCGGCGGCGCTGGTGATGTCGTCGGGATCGGCCTCCGGTCGAGACATGAGAAATTCGGCGTTGGTGCGAATGGTCGTCATTGGGGATCGCAACTCATGGGATGCGTCCGCCACGAACTGTTCCTGGCGCGTCACGGTTTCTCGGAGCTGCAGGCGGGCGGCAGCCAGTCGATCGAGCATTCCGTTGAGGCTGGTCGTAAGGGAGCCGATCTCATCGTCTCTAGGTGCTGGCGGAAGCCGATCCGTCGTAGTGTCCGCGATCTCGTCAGCCGCCTGGGCGATGGAACTCAACGGACGAAGTGCCCGTCCGGAAGCAAACCAAGCAGCGACACCGGCCGTGATCGTTGCGAAGATCGCCGCGATCCAGACGACCGCCCGCAGGCCAGCCAGTTGCTCGTCGACCCCATCGGTCCGCTCGTAGACGAGGGCGACGCCTGATTGCCCGAGATCGGCATTCGTCCAGTCAGCGGCGCTTGCACGGTACTGAATGCTCCCGGCTTCGATGACCGAGGTGGTGGATTCTTGTGCATCTGGCGCAGGGACGGCGATCTCGAAGAGGTCCTCTTCGGCACTCAGCCGGGTGGTGGCATTGATGACTGTGAACTGTTCGTCGAGGAGATAGAAGTCTCCTTCGGGGAAAGACACCGTTTCGGGCGGTGCGGTTTCGGCGAGGGCGGCCAGTGCCGTCGCTTGGGCAGTTACACGTTTGGTCTGGTCACCCGGGGCCGAGATGCGCACCAGCCAGCCGATGGCGGCTCCGAAGACGAAGATCGCTACGAACACGGCCGCCATGCTGCCCAGCGTGGAGCGGAGGCGGAGGCTCATGATTCCTTCAGCACGTAGCCAGCGCCCCGCACGGTCTGGATGCAATGCGCCGCGTCTGGGAGTTTCTGGCGTAGGTATCGCACGTAGACGTCGACCACGTTCGACGTGGTGAAGGCATCGAGTCCCCACACTGCGTCAAGGATCTGGGCGCGAGACAACACGATCCTGGCGTTACGCATGAGGTACTCGAGGAGCCGGAATTCCAGTGCAGTGAGTTGGGCGTTTTTGCCGTCGACGGCCACCTCCATGGCTTCGACATTGAGCCGAAGGGGCCCGTGGGCGAGGATCTCATTGGAATCCTGAGTAGTCCGGAGGAGTCTACGAATCCTGGCCAACAACTCCTCTTGAGCGAATGGTTTCACGAGGTAGTCGTCCGCGCCGATATCCAGGCCGGCGACGCGATCGGGAACCGACGATCTGGCGGTCAACATGAGGATTGGCGTTTGGTCTCCGGCTGCCCGGATCCGCCTGCACACTTCTAGTCCGTCGACTTTGGGAAGCATGAGATCAAGGAGGATCAGATCCGGGTTGATGCGCAGGGCCTCTGAGAGGGCGACGGCACCGTCGGCGGCAACAGACACCGTGTATCCCTCGTAGGACAGCAGTCGCTGCAACGCTGCTGCAATCTTCGGATCATCGTCCACAACCAGGATGCGCATGCCAGGCATGATGCCACGCTCAGATGAGACAGCGATGAGAAGCGGGCCCCTACCGCTAAACGCCGAAACAGAGACGCTGGTAGTCATACAATGCGCGGGTGACTCACGCGCTCGGAACAAACGACAAGATCAGGGTGACTGGTGGATCAGTCCTCACGGGCGAAGTGCGAGTCCTCGGCGCAAAAAACGCCGTGCTGAAGGAGATGGTGGCCATGCTCATGGCACCGGGCACACACAGACTCACCAATGTTCCCGGCATTCTCGATGTTTCGATCATGGGGCAGGTGCTCGATCACATCGGCGCAAGCTGTCACTGGGAAGGCCACACGCTCACTGTCGAAGTCCCCGAGGCCCTCAACCCGGAGGCTCCCCTTGATCTCGTCCGGGCCATGCGTGCGTCGATCATCGTGCTTGGCCCGCTACTCGCACGAACCGGTCGTGCCCGGGTGGCCTTTCCTGGTGGCGATGATCTGGGAAGCCGACCAATCGATTGGCATCTTGATTCGCTTCGCCAGATGGGTGCCGAATTCATGCTGGAGCATGGCGTGCTGACCGGCCGTGTCGAAGGGCGACTGCGGGGTGCCACACTTGACCTGGAGTTCCCTTCAGTGGGTGCAACAGAGAACTCAATCCTGGCGGGCGTTCTAGCCGACGGTGAGACGGTCATCAACAACGCCGCTCGAGAACCCGAGATTCAGGACATCGCCGTCCAGCTCAATGCGATGGGGGCCAGGATCACAGGAGCAGGTTCACATACCATCACGATCGTGGGCGTCACCGACCTGTCGCCGGTTGAGCACCACGTCATTGGTGATCGACTCGAAGCCGGAACCTACGCGGTGGCGGGCGCCATCACCGGAGGCGAAGTTACCGTCCGTGATTGCGATCCTGCTTCGCTGCGAATGGAGCTGCGTAAGCTCGAAGAAGTCGGCTGTGAGATCGAACGAGGTGACGATTACTTCTCACTAGCTGGTCCGAAGCGTGCCAAGGCCGTTGATTTTGCAACGTTGCCCTTCCCAGGGTTTCACACCGATATGCAGCCGCAGATGGTGGCGCTGCTGGCAACCGCGGATGGGACTTCGATCGTTACCGAGAACCTTTACGACTCGCGCTTCCGGTATATCGGAGAGCTCGCAAGAATGGGTGCCGACGTCACCACGGAGTGGCAGCATGCAGTAATTCGCGGCGTTCCAACACTGTCGGGATGCCCGGTTCTCGCCTTTGACATACGGGCAGGAGCGGCTTTGGTTCTGGCGGGGTTGGCCGCCGACGGGTTCACGACAGTGAGCGACGTTTCACACATCGATCGAGGGTACGAAGATTTTGTCGGAAAATTGGCTTCGCTCGGAGCACAAATCGAACGTCTTGCCGGATAGGTTCATCCGCCCCCTCATCTTTGTGCTCGCTTTCGCGTCGCTAGGTGCTGCTCAGGATGTTGAACCATCCTCTGACGAGTCATTCGTGACGGGCAGCATCGACCTGGTCGCGGTCGACGACGCCACCATCGGTTGGGACGGTCGGCAGTATCCGGGTCGATTCGAGGTCGACGGCCGGTCGGGCGGTTTGGTGATCATCAATGAGGTTGAACCGGAGCGGTACTTGATCGGGATTCGAGAAGTGCCAGCCGAATGGCCGCTTGAATCCCTTAAAGCCCAGGCGGTGGCTGCCCGCACCTACCTGGCGTGGACGCTCAGTCGGGGGCGGGCTGGGAGTGGCGCATCTTATGGCTTCGACATTTGCGCAACGACTGCCTGTCAGGTCTACCGGGGAGGGGGCGACCCTCGCTGGGCAGAGGCAGTCGGTCAAACGGCGGGCGAGGTGCTCATGTACGGCGGCAGCCCCGCCCAGGCCCTCTATTCATCGACAACGGGAGGTCGGACCCGTCACGTGGGCGATGTGTTCACGTCGTCAGGTGGCCTTCCGTATCTGGTTGCCGTCGACTCAGCGGATGAGGACAGTCCGTTTGTCGATTGGAGCTACGGAGTTCCCATCGAGCAACTCACGGAGATCCTGCAAGCAGCGGGCCTCTCGGGTGATGTTCTGTTCGACGTTCATGTGGTTGTGACCCCCGATGGTGAAGGGCCGTCGACGGTCGAGATCCGGTCCTCGGCCGGTCTTCGCACCACCGATACGTGGAGCTTCCGCAGCATGATGAACCGGTGGGCTGAACGGCTTTTCCCAGACGACTTTCCCGCCCTGCGTCCCAACGGGCGCCGATATCCGCAGGTCGTATTGTCGCCTACGTTCCAGATCGAGCGGACGGTCGTTACCGAGCCGGATGGCTTTGATATTCCGCTCCACCAGGTTGAGTTTCTCTTCACCGGCAATGGGTGGGGCCACCTGGTCGGGATGTCACAGTTTGGTGCAAAGGCCCGAGCTGACGCCGGTGATACCTACCAAGGGATCCTCGGTCACTACTACGGGGGGATCGTCCCAACTGAGTTCGACTTTCCTGAGCTCGTTACGGTTGGGCTCGGATGGAGACTCGACCGGGTTGATCTCAACACTGGTCCGGTCGATGTCTATATCGATGGGAAGCTGGCAGTTTCAGGCGTGGAAGGCCCTTGGAGGATGGAGGCGCTTGGCGAGCGAATCAAGGTTTCGCCCCCACCCGGATGGGACGTTCCGTCTTCGTTGGCAGATTCGACAACGTACGTTCGGCCGGGAACCGAGTTGGTCTCGGTGGCTGGATTCGCGGCACAACCGGGGGAGGGCCGCATTGTCGTCTACCGGGGCGACCGGATCGTGTTTGTCACCAACTGGACCTTGTTCGACCGGGGCCCGATACGGTTGTACTGGCCGGTTGACAGAAGCGGATCGTTCCGGGTGGTTGGCCAATTGCGGTATGACGATGGGAGCACCGGCACGGTCAACTCGGTCTTGTCTGCTTCCTGAAGTAGAATCCGAAGTACAATTCGTGAAATATTCGACGCCGCCGGAAGGTTGACCAAGGCGATATGACCGAAGTGACCATCAAAACCACCCCCACCGAGCCGCTGGAAGACGTTGACATTGAACTCTTGGGCGAAACGCTCGAGTACATCCGTCCTGCTCTTCAAGCCGACGGTGGCGACCTGGTGTTGCTCGGCGTCGAAGACGGAGTCGTGAACCTTCAGATGGTCGGCGCTTGCGGCGGCTGTCCTATGTCGATGATGACCCTCAAAGCCGGCATCGAACGGATCCTGCAGGATCGTGTCCCCGGTGTCGTCTCGGTTGAGGCAACCTCTTAGGCCTACCCGACCAGATTCCGCGACGCAGTCGACCGGTTCGCCAATTGCAGGGCTGCGGCGTGACTCGTTCTGAGCTGATCGAGTTGATACCTGTCGAGTCGTGCACAGGCCCACTCCCAGTGGAGCGCAACGTCATCACCCACTGATACTTTGCCTAGACCCGGAACTGGCGTGACCACTTCAAGTCCTTCGTCTCCGAGAACGAGACGATCGTGCTCAAAGGTCAAACGCCGAGATGTGACGGAGATTCCGAGAGCGCCGACCGCCGTGACCCGCCCCCAACGGATTCTGCAGCGGTCGAGGACGTCGAGTCCGGGCTCCAAGATTCCTGACCTGAGCAATCCGAGCCACGGGTAGACATTAAAGACGTGATAGGCATGGGTGGGTTCGCCACCAAACGAGCTGAGACCGTCGGATAGGCTAGACCAACCCGAACGAGCTGAAAACCGATCTCGCATCGATTCTCCAAACGCGCTGATCTCGATGCTCGAAGCCAGTGACCCGCCGAGCCAATACGCTTCGACTACCCGACGATCGAGCGGATCGCCAATACCCGACTGCATGGCGATTAGCTGAAGGTACGGCCACGCCCCTTCGAAGGCCGTGGCAAGTTCGCCTAGCCCACCATCATCGGTGCTCTCGTGGAGGTACTCGGCGAGTGGCGAATTTGACGGCCCGCAGTAGCCCTGTTCGTTGGGTGGCAGTGCGAACCTGGCAAAAACCAAAGGCCCGGTTAGGCCGCCTCCACCGTTGGATCCGTTCATGCTTCGAGTGGATCGGTGCGGTACGAGGTGGCAGACCACCAAACCAGTCCGACCCCGGCGGCAACCAGAACTAGGCCGGTCAAGCTAGCAACCGCCGGCACGCCAAGGGTTCCTGAAAGAACGGCTGTCACGAGAGCTCCGCCGACCAGCACGGCCGTCACGTCGACTGCGCTAGCTCGTGACAGGGCCGTCAGCCAGGTCAGCACGAATGCGGACAGAAGCAGTCCGGTGACGAGGACCCAGGCAAGCTGGGAGATCCCGATTGAACTCCACTGGACCGCCTGACCGGAGAACACGCCGTAGAGAACGAGTAAGACGCCACCACCGGCCATTCTCGCCGCACCGATAGTTCGAGGATTGAAGACCTTGAGTAGGCGCTTGTTGATGATCACTTCACCGGCCCAGAGCCACGTGGCCGCGAGAACCATTAGTTCTCCAGATCCGAGAGATAGATCCGTGATGCCGCCGAGTGCGAGAATTTGGCCGCCAATCAGCAGCCCGATTGCCGCAACGTGGGGCCAACTCAGTCGCTCTTTCAATAGTGGAACAGCGAGCACCGCTACCCAAATCACCAGTGTTTTATGAATGAAGCTTGCCTGAGTCGAGGTGGCCCTCGAGAGACCTTCGAAGAACAACAAAAAGGGCAGGGCCCCGCCGATCACAGCTACGA
This sequence comes from uncultured Acidimicrobiia bacterium, assembly GCA_965363765.1. Taxonomy (GTDB): domain Bacteria; phylum Actinomycetota; class Acidimicrobiia; order Spongiisociales; family JAENVV01; genus JAENVV01. The sequence goes on along the minus strand of CBDTUI010000007.1, from coordinate 13,225 downwards.
AGGCCAGGCCGAGACGATGTCGTGGTTTCGGGGGAGTTTGGCTCTGGCGCTCCCGGGGACGCATTCGCCAGAAGACCACCAGCAGCACGAGTGCTGCCACGAGGTTCTTGGCGGTCGTATAGACAGCGGATCCACCTGTTGGCTTCCACGCGGCTACCCCGAAGCTATTCAAGTAGATGGCTATGCCGCTGATTATTGCGGTGCCCATGGCCCATTGGATGCCGCTTCTGCGGGTTGTCATCAGTCCTCCGTTGTTACTAATGAGGACAATGCCGCATAACTGCCTTGTTGTCCTGAGCCGAAGGTCACTAGCGACCGGTATGTAGGTCACATACGGTGGTGAGAGACAAAGGAGCCATAGGTGACACGGGTGGTTCTCGCTCCGGCGGACCTCGAGAATCTCATTTCGGTCCTCAAGGAAGACGGCTACGACGTGCTCGGTCCCACGCTCGACGGTGGGGTTGTCGCGCTTGGCGCGATCGGCTCCGTGACTGACCTGCCGGGTGGGGTACGAGACGATCAGTCGCCCGGGAAATACCAGACGTCGGATACGCGAGACGGCGAATACTTCGGGTACGCCGTCGGTCCCGACAGCCTGAAGCCAACCCTTTTCCCGCCGCGACGGCAGATGTGGACAAGTGAACCCTCGACCGACACCCTTCGCATTCGTTCAGCAGCCGCAAAACCCCGCCCGGCCGCCGTGGTTGGCGCCCGTCCTTGTGACGCGGCAGCAGCTGTCGTCCAGGACAAGGTGCTCCTTGGCGGTGCCTATATCGACACGGACTATGCCCGTCGCCGTCAGGATCTTTTCCTCGTGGTCGCCAACTGTACGCGGCCAGCATCGACGTGCTTCTGTGCGTCGATGGGGACCGGCCCTGCCGTTTCAGAAGGCTTCGATATCGCCCTGACGGAGGTGAAGACCGAAACCAAACATGTATTCCTTGCGGAGTCAGGCTCAGATCGAGGTCAGGCGGTTCTGGACCGACTCGGCCTTGCGCTAGCTGACCCCCATGACGAAGCGCTCGCCAGTGGGTCGCTCGCTGCTGCGGCAGCCGGACAATCCCGGGTAATGGATCCGGTCGAAGCGGGCGGTGTCCTACAAGACCGGCCTGATCATCCCCAGTGGGCGTCAATCGCCAGTCGCTGCCTGGCGTGCGCAAATTGCACGATGGTCTGTCCAACGTGCTTCTGTGTGACGACCGAGCCGACCAGCAGTCTTGCCGACGCGACAGCGGGTCAAGAACGACGCTGGGATTCCTGCTTCAGCCTTGACTACTCGTTCATGGGCGGCTCCCCAGTGCGCAGCAGCGTTGAATCCCGATACCGTCAGTGGCTCACCCACAAACTGTCTACTTGGATCGACCAGTTTGGAGTGTCCGGCTGTGTTGGCTGTGGAAGGTGTATCACCTGGTGTCCGGTCGGTATTGATCTCACCGAAGAGATTCTGAAGCTTCGGGAGCCACAAGATGCTTGATTTCGCTTCGCTTCCGACCGTTGACCCGATGCTTCCCCGGCCGTTCCGGGTCGTACACGTATTTCGCGAGACCGACGACGTGACAACTCTCCTCTTTGAACCAGCCGACGGTATGGCCCCTATGCGTTTCGGTCCCGCCCAGATGGGGATGGTTGGAATCCCCGGGCTGGGTGAGGTTCCCATCTCGTTCTCATCGGACCCGGCTGACCCGGCGGCGCTAGCCATGACGATCAGGTGCGCCGGGGCCATAACCACGGCTCTGGTTGACTTGGGACCGGGCGACCTTGTCAGTATGCGCGGTCCGTACGGGACCGAGTGGCCGATGGAGGCGGCTCAAGGTCATCACCTGCTCATCGTGGCCGGTGGGCTCGGGGTGGCTCCACTCCGTTCAGCGATCGTGACGGCCCTCCGTCATCCCGACCGGTATCGGTCTATTGCCCTCATCTACGGAGCGCGAGCCAGATCAGAGTTGGTGTTTGCGGCGGAGCTCGAAACCTGGCAGGCGAATCCGGGAATCTCGCTTGATGTCACACTCGATCGAGCCGAGCCGGGGTGGTCAGGTCCAGTCGGGTTGGTGACTTCTCGGATCGACGCCGCCCTGGCGAGTCCTCCCGAAACTGTTGCGATGGTCTGCGGGCCAGACATCATGATGCAGGCTGTTGGGGCTGGATTGACCGAGCGCGGTGTCGACCCGGCCAGGATCTGGCTCACGATGGAACGGAACATGAAATGTGCCATCGGGCTGTGTGGGCACTGTCAGTTCGGTCGACTGTTCATCTGCAAAGACGGGCCGGTTCTCGACTGGGCAACGGTCGGACCCCTCTATCGGATCCGAGAGATCTGAAATGGCTAAGCCGAGTCTCGCCGTCTGGAAGTTTGCGTCCTGTGATGGATGCCAGCTCAGTCTCCTCGACCTTGAGGATGAATTGCTGCTCGTGGCCGATGGCATCGAAATCGCCCACTTTCCCGAAGCCACCACCAGTCATCGGGAGGGGCCCTATGACGTGTCCCTCGTTGAGGGTTCTATCACCACCCCGCATGATCTGGAGAGAATCCAGCAGATCCGAGCCCAATCTGGGGTGCTCATCGCCATCGGGGCGTGCGCGACCGCCGGCGGGATTCAGGCCCTACGCAATCTGGCATCGATCGACGAGTTCGTTCAGGTGGTGTATGCAAGGCCGAGCTACATTGAAACGCTAGAAACCTCAACGGCTATCGCCGACCACGTCAAAGTCGATCTGGAACTGTCGGGCTGCCCGATCAACAAATACCAGTTGCTAGAGGTTATCCAAGCCCTGCTGATCGGACGGAAACCGGTTCTCCCCACGTATTCGGTATGTATGGAGTGCAAGGAGCGTGGCACTTCGTGTGTGATGGTCGCCGATGGGATCCCCTGCATGGGCCCCATCACCCGGGCCGGTTGCGGGGCGATCTGCCCGGCCTTCGCCCGAGGTTGTTACGGCTGTTTCGGGCCGTCGGAGACTGCCAACGTCGACTCGCTGGCCAGGTGGTGGATGGACCTGGGAGTCGATCGGCCTGACCTGGTCAGAGCGCTACGGACCTTCAACGCTGCCGCGCCACAGTTCGAGGAGGCAGGAACCAGATATGCACAAGAATGACACTCGCCGTTCGTTCAATGTTACGGAGTTGACGAGGGTCGAAGGCGAAGGCGCCCTCGACGTCGTCGTCGAAGGTGACGAGATCATCGATCTCAAGTTTCGCATCTTCGAGTCCCCCCGTTTCTTCGAAGCGCTGCTGCGGGGCCGACGGTTCGATGAGGTAACCGACATCACGGCCCGCATCTGTGGGATTTGCCCGGTGGCGTACCAGACTTCTTCGGCGAACGCGATGGAGGACGCCCTCGGTATCGACGTCGGCGAGTCTGTTCGCGACCTGCGGAGGCTTCTCTATTTCGGTGAGTGGATCGAAAGCCACGGCCTGCACGTCTACCTGCTGCATGCGCCCGACTTCCTTGGCTATCACGGGGGAGTGGAGCTTGCCCAGGACTCACCTGACCTTGTACGGCGCGGGTTGCGGCTCAAGCAGGTCGGCAACCGCCTGATGGAAGTCATCGGAGGACGCGAGATCCATCCAATCAATCCGCGAGTCGGGGGGTTCTGGAAGGCCATCAGTAAACAAGACCTAGATGCGCTGATCCCCGACCTTGAGTGGGCTTTGCAAGCCGCTCTCGACACGGTCGACTGGGTGGCCGGATTCGATTACCCCGATCTTGAGCCTGATTATGAGTTTGTAGCTCTTCACGACCCTGAGGAGTACGCCATTATCGGAGGGACCATTCGGTCGAACCGTGGCCTCGATATTCCGGTTCATGAGTGGGGCGAGGTGTTCGAAGAAGATCACATCGAATGGTCAAATGCACTCGTCGCACGCATCAAAAGCCGGGGTTCATATCATGTCGGCCCGCTCGCTCGCTTCAATTTGAATTTCGAGCAGTTGCACCCTGTCGCCAAGAGCGCAGCCGAACGGCACGGGCTGACACCGCCCATCCTCAACCCCTTCCGAACCATCATGGTGCGCAGCATCGAAATGGTCCACGCTGCCGCCACCGGTCTCGAACTGATCCGTCGGTACGTGCTGCCAGAACCACCACATGTGCAAGCGCCGCCTCGGGAATCGGTTGGGCACGGTGCGTCGGAGGCTCCCCGCGGACTGCTCTATCACCGCTATGCGCTCGACTCCGCAGGTTTGATAACGGAGGCACAGATTGTTCCGCCTACGTCCCAGAACCAGCTTCAGATCGAAGCAGATCTGCGACAGCTGCTCCTGGGCATCCTTCACCTTGACGACGACGAGATACAGCACCAGTTGGAGCAATCGATCAGAAACTACGATCCGTGCATCTCGTGTGCCACTCACTTCCTATCGCTGACATTGGAACGACGATGAAGGACGAACGAGTATTGATCGTCGGTATCGGCAATCCGGACCGAGGCGATGATGCGGTCGGTCTAGCCGTTGCCGAGCGATTGGTCGACGACGGCTCAGTCATGTTGTCAAGCGGCGATCCGACCAAACTCATTGCCGCCTGGGAAGAAAGGCGCTGGGTGATCGTTGTTGATGCGGTGAGCACCGGCCAGCCGGCCGGAACCTTAACGGTTGTGGAACTCCTCGACGAGACCATCCCCAGTGGTGTTGCCCACTCGTCGCACTCGCTCGGTCCGATCGAAGCCGTCCAGATCGGCACTGCGTTGGGCATGTTGCCTGGGCGGATCACCCTGGTCGGAATCGAAGCCGACGCGTTTGCGCTGGCCGGGGGTTTGTCAGATGCTGTACAAGCCGCGGTCGAACCTGCCACCCAGGTCGTGAAGTCGCTTATCGCCGAAGCCGCTGGCGACGCTCCGCCCCCGCACTGAAAGGAGACAACCGTGTGTTTGCCTCGGATCGGGCGAATCCAAGAGATCACCGGCGAGGAATTCGAACGCGTAGCTCGTGCCGATGTGGCAGGCACCGACCAGCGCGTCAGTCTTGTGTGTCTTCCGGAGGCTGCGGTCGGTGACGCGATTTCGATTCACGCAGGTTTTGCACTGTCAGTACTACCGGAGGAGGAGGTTCAGGGAACCTTGGCCATGGTTGAGCTCCTGAAAAGGCCGCTCTCGCGCGATGGCGATGAGTCGGGGAGTACCGTAGGGTGAAGGGTGGCACTCACGACCGGAAGGTAGGCAGATGGCACTCGCTGAATTCAGCCAGGACGATGCAGTAGGTCTCATCAAGATTAACCGCCCACCGGTGAACGCCCTGTCAGACGAAGTGTGCGCCGACCTGTCTAGCGCGATTACCCAAGCAGAGGACCCGTCGGTACGAGCCGTCGTGATTTACGGCGAACCCCATTTTGCGGCGGGGGCCGACATCAAGGGATTCCAGGCTGCGTTCGATGGAGGCGTCAAGGACCAGCTCTCGGGGAACCTCTCAGCTGTGATCCGGAGACTCGAACTCCTCAAGAAACCGACCATTGCTGCGGTCCAAGGGTTCGCCCTCGGGGGAGGATTGGAACTGGCGTTGGGAGCCGACTTTCGCTACCTGGCCGACAACGCTCGGGTCGGTCAACCGGAGATCTTGCTCGGCATCATCCCGGGGGCGGGCGGAACGCAAAGGCTGCCACGGGTGGTCGGTTACCAGAAGGCCAAAGAGATGAATTTCTCGGGCCGACAGGTCGATGCCGAGGAAGCTCTGGCTATCGGACTGGCCGACAAGGTTATTCCGGTCGAAGAACTGCTCGAAGTCGCCCTCGCCGACGCCGCCGACTGGGCAACCAAGGCGACGCTCGGTTTGGCTGCCGTCAAGCGCGCAATGGGCGATGGGTGGGGTCAGCCGATCGACGGAGGCATGGCGGCCGAAGCCGCGGCCTTCGACGAGGTGTTCATGACCGAGGACGCCAAAGAAGGCGTCGCTGCCTTCATCGAAAAGCGCAAGGCCGACTTCACCGGCGAATAGGTACCGGGCAGTTGCTGCTGCTCAGAACCTGTCGGCGAGGCGTTGCAGGTTACGTTTCCAGATCTGACGAAGAACGGGTTCGCTGATTGGTCGGAACAAGCTCCCGCCGAAGTACCAGGGCATATCGAGTTTCTCTGCCCAGGTGAACCGGGTTCGATCATTGCCGAGGTCGGTGAGGGTGAATATGCCTTCGCCTTTGACCACGCCCGAGTGGATGGCGATCATTGTGTGGGGCGCATCCCAGACAGTGAAGGTCAAAACATCTACGGTTTTGAGCGGTCCGACTTTGGTGAGGACTTCGATGACAGTTCCGACGCCGGTCTTTTGATCGCCCCGATAGGTGAGCGAGTCTGCATCCGCCATCCAGTCGACGTGCGAGTCGAGGTTGGCGAGGTCAGCCCATACGGTGTCAATGGGAGCGTCGATTTCGATGGAAACTTCGGTGGCCATGGAGTGAGCCTATCCGGGCTGCGCCACAGTGGTAATCGTCTCGACCTGACTTTGGAAAAACAGAAGCCCAGTTACGATTCGGCGGCAGTTCGTTCGACTGCGGCCAGGATTCGCTGGTAGCCCGTGCACCGACACAAGTTGCCGGATAGTCCGATTCGAATGTCTTCCTGGCTCGGTGTCGGGTTCCGTTCCAAGAGAGCTTGCGCCGACATGATCATCCCGGGCGTGCAAAATCCGCATTGAACACCACCCTCTTCCAGAAGGTTCCGTTGGAGGGGGTGCAGGTCATCACCATCGAGGATGCCCTCAACCGTCGTTATGTGTCGGCCCTGCGCCTGGGCGGCCAGATACGAACAGGAATTGACGGGCTGTCCGTCGAGTAAAACCATACAGGCGCCGCATTCGCAGTCGTCGCAGCCTTCCTTGGTTCCCGTGAGCCCAATTTCGCCTCGGATGACGCTCAACAGGCTGCGGTCCGTCTCGGCGTTGATCGGGTACCGAATCCCATTCACGTCTAGCTCGTAGGCCTGGCTCATTCGGCGGCTCCTATGCCTAAGGATCGATTGACCGGGACGCCAATGGGCTCTCCGGCCGCCCGGCGGGCGGCAGCATCGACAGCTCGAGCCGCCATAACCCCGACTGTGTGGCGACGATACGAATCAGATCCGCGCAGGTCGCTGATCGGAGCCGTTTCTTCCGATGCCATTGTTCGGATGGTTGCCAATGCCTCGGCTGGTCGCGAACCGGCCATCGCATCGTTGGCGCCTCCCAGCTCAAAGATGGTTGGAGCCACCGAAGTCAGCGCTACGCGGCCCGACTCGATGGTTCCGTCCGCGGCGAGAACGACCGATGCGGCTGCACCAACAACGGCAATCTCCATCGCCCGGCGGTATTCGAGTCGTACGTAGGCGCTGCCTGACCGAGCAGACCGCGACGGCAGGTGGATGGCCACACATAGTTCGTCTGGCTCGGCGCTCGTACGGCCCGGCCCGATCCATAGGTCGGACAGCTCGACTTGGCGGGTGTGCTCAATGGAACGTAACTCGACGGTTGCCCCGAGAACGAGCAGGGGAGCGCCGGTATCCATCGCCGGTGAACCGTTCATCACGTTGCCCCCCACCGTTCCGACGTTACGGGTCGATGGGGATCCGATCAGTGCGGCGGCGTCGGCCAGTGCCGTATACCCCTCTACGACCAGCGGGTCGACCATTAGGCGAGCGTGGGTGACCCCGGCCCCGATCCGGAGGTCGTTCTGGGTGGCTTCGATGGTCGACAAGGTCGTAACCCGGTCGATTGCGACGAGTGATTCGGGTAGGGCCGACTTTCCCTGTCGGGCGCCGACGACCAGGTCGGTTCCGCCGGCGATGGGGCGGGCGCCTGCCGCCATAGCTTGGAGGGCTTCGGCGATCGAGGTAGCGATGGTCAGGCTCACGACTTTTCCTCCATGAGCGCTTCCCATACCCGTTCGGCCGACATCGGCAGCAGGCGCACCGGTCGCCCAACTAGCTTGGCGATCGCGTTCGAAATTGCCGCCGCAGTGGCCACATTCGGGGCCTCAGCAATCGGTTTTGACCCGTTGGGACCCATGTCCGGGGTGTAGACCTCGGCGAAGTGGATGCTGATGGGCGGGGCATCGGCCATCGTCTGAAGTTTGTATTCGAGAAGCTGAGTGTTGAGCTGTTTGGCGTCGTCTCCATAGACCGTGCGTTCGGTCAATGCTTGACCGATCCCCATCATGACACCGCCTTCGACCTGGCCTGAAGCGCCAACCTTGTTGACGATGACACCCGAATCGTGGGCGGTGTTCACCTCGAGCACCCGTACGACGCCTGTCTCTCGATCGAGTCGAATCCGTACCGCATGACATGAGAACTGTGGTCCTGCCCATGCGTTCATTCCCTGATCGCCAACGCACGACACGGTCTTGGGTGTGGCGGGTCCCTCCGATGGGGTGCCCGAGCCGCGCCCAAGGAGCATCTCGCCTCCGGCTGCAATCGCAGCGAGTTCGACGATCGAAACGGCCGAGTCGGGGGATCCGACCACAGACGCCATCCCATCGGCCAGCACGATGTCTTCTGGGGAGGCTTCGAGTTCGTCGGCCGCCAGTTTTTTGAGCTGAATGGCGATCTCTCGCGCCGCCTCGACGGTGGCCCGGCCGTTGTTCAGGAGAGTTTGAGAGCCGGTCGCTCCTGTGTCGTAGGGGGCGGCGCTCGTGTCCTGATAGACCAGCTCGAAATCTTCTGGGGCCATGCCGAGTTCGGCGGCGGCCAGATAGGGGAGGGTCATGACGGCGCCGGTACCGCACTCTTGGGCACCGGTGATGATGACCCCCTTGCCGTCGGAATCGACCTTGATATACGCTCCCGATGCGCCGGGAAATGACGGCCACCATCCGACCGCTACGCCAACCGCCTCATCCTCGCCGAGTTTCTCGTGGTAGGCGCTGGCGGCTACTGCTTCTCGGATGCATTCTTGAAGGCCGATTTCTTCATAGACCTGACCGGTGACCCCGATGGTGCCGGTGTCGATGGTGTTCAACTGGCGGAACTCCACAGGATCCATGCCCACGACTGCCGCCAGTTCATCGGTGTGCGACTCGACAGCCCAGCAGGCCTGCGGAGCGGTCGGCGCCCGCACCGAACCGGAAGGTTGGTGGTTCGTGTACACGCTGGACGCTTCGGCGTAGATATGGTCGATTTGGTACGGGCCGAGGGCATGCATGACTGCCATGTGCGGGAAGAATGATGCGTCTGAGCTGTAGGCACCGTTGTCGAGCAGGATTCGCGCTTTACGAGCGACGATCGTCCCATCTTTTTGCAGGCCGGAGGTGATGTCGATGACCATGCCTTCCCGGCGGCGGTCAGGAGCAAAGAACTCTTCTTCACGCGAAAACACCAACCGCACGGGACGCCGAGCGCTCCGAGCCAGGGCGGCGATGTGAGCCTCGTAGTGGAACCCACACTTGCCACCGAACCCACCACCGAGATGCGGGACAATGACGCGCACCTTGTTGGTTGGTAGTTCGAGGGTTTCGCACACGCCGTCGCGCGCCTGGAACGGGACCTGGGTCGACGTCCATACCGTCAGCTTGTCGCCCTCCCATTGCGCCACGACACCTCTTGGTTCGATGGGGACCGCATGGGAGGCGTCGGCAACGTATCGGCTGGTGATCACATGATCTGCATTCGCCAGAGCCTTTTCAACGTTGCCCCGGGTGACGGAAGTGAACGAGGCAATGTTCCTGGAGCGGGATACGTCATCGTCGGCGGAGTAGTCCTGCCAGCTTTCGTGCACCACGGGTGAGTCCGGTTCGGCGGCGGCCTCGATGTCGTTGACGACAGGGAGTTCCTCGTACTCGAAGACGATTGCATCGAGCCCTCGTTGGGCGGTTGCGGCGTCGATGGCTGCGACGGCCGCGACTACTTCACCCTCGAATCGGATGGTCTCATGGGCAAATAGCGTGCGATCGGCTACCGAGCCGAACCGCACGAGTGGCACATCCGCCTGGGTAAGCACGGCGAACACACCGGGTACCTTTCGGGCGGCCGACACGTCGAGCTTGGTGATCAGAGCGTGCGAAACCCCTGGGTAGAGGAACTTGGCAGTCAGCATTCCGGTGAGTGTCAGGTCAGCGGCGTACCGCCCAGATCCGGTCACTTTGTCCGGTCCATCGGCCCTGACGAAGCGTGGTGTTTCGGTTGTGACCATGGACGTTGCCCTCCTGAGGTATTCTCGGCGATGCTAGCGGCCACAGCCTCTCGTCGACCTGGCCCGGCACCTCACATCTGTGGCATCAGTGAGTCTCCACCAGGGCGAGTCACTGATTCGATCGGATGGCTTGGGGAGATCCCAAGCGATGAAAAAGTCGCCGCGCTAAGACTGGTCGTGCATTGGGCCGTTGCTCGGTGCGTGCCCCGCAGTCTTGCCGCGTGGCGATGAGGGGGTGTCGTAATTGGTAAGGACAACCAAGGATGAAGCACCTGATGAGGTGCTCCATTCTTGGTCCGATGCGGTGCTCTGGGGTAAGGAGCCGTTTGGCTTCTTCATACCAGGCCCGGGCTGCCCTAAATCGGGTTCTCGCACGTGAGCGGCTCGGCCGGGTACTTTGTCGTAACGGTCACCAAACCAGAGGGTGTCACTGTGGCCCTCACACTGTCCGCGAAGACCGCTTCTCCGGTGGTCTGAAGGAAGTAGTCGGACATCCAAATGCACGGACCCGGCCTATCGACGAACGCTTTCGTTGGCGTCGTCCCCGGGAATACGACGAATGGATCGGTCAGATGGCAAGTTTGAGTTTCCACGGCGGTTCCATTTGGCTTCTCGACGCGTTGAACGAAATCGCATTCGGCGAACATCAGCTCGACGCCGATCTCGTTGTCGGCATAGGCGACGGCGGTCACAGTTTCGAACGGACCTTCGAGCCGCCGAACCCTTGATTCGCTGGCCGTGGCAGTCGAGGCCAAAATAGCCATGACGAGTCCTGCCAGTATCAGGAGCACAGCCATGCGACTCGTCCTACGTTGTGAACTCTGCATTGTTATTCCTCCCGTTCGAGCCGAATCTGTTCCAGCCTCTGTCCATATGACACATGTCAGGCTCGTTTGATACGTGATTCCTGCTCCTGTCGAAAGGATCAGTTCTGCTCGCGGCTCCGTCATTCAGCAGGTGCATCATCCACTCGGAACTGCCTCGCCTGACGTGTCGAGTTCGCTCGGAATGATTGATCAGGCATGGGTCGTAGACGGTTCCGCGACTTTCGGGCCCTGGCTCGGTCGGCTCGTCTATGGCAGCATGCTTTTATGATTTCCTGGCGTGACGACGCAACACAAGAAGAGCAAGACGAATTGGACGACCTCCTGAACGTCACGCTCCCGTTGGCAGGGGAGATGTTGCAGAGGCATAGCGAGTTCTTTCCATTCGGTGCGTCCATTTCGATAGACGGCGAGACTCAGTTCTAGTGGGCGATCCCGAGCATCGTGAACACCCCGAGAGCCAGGACGTGATCGATGTGCTGGTAGACGGGTTCCGGGAACGCCGCGATGCCCTGAGTGCAATCGCGCTCGCCTCTGATGTGCGATTGGTCGGCTCGAACGCGGTACGGGTTCAGCTCGAACACCGGGCCGGACACACTATGGCTGCTTTCCTTCCGTATACGAAGAAACGGCTGCGGAAGGGCGTCGAGTTTGGTGCTCTTTCGGCTGGGCCAAACGACCAGCAGATCTGGAACGAAATCTAGGGCTTGTTGCCGAAGTCGCGGTAAACGAGTCGACCGTTCGGCGAGCTGGGTTGCTCGTTTCTTGGATGTGGGACAATTCCTCCCAGATGTTGTATCTCGATCACGCCGCCACAACTCCTATGCGTCCTGCCGTGTGGGCGGCGATGGAACCGTTCGTTACGCAAACGTTCGGTAACTCCTCCGGATCTCACGGCGTGTCGCGGCGCGCCAAGAACGCTTTGGAGGAAGCCCGCGAGGTCATCGCTGGACTGATCGGTGCTCGCCCACAGGAAATCGTCTTCACCTCCGGTGGTACCGAAGCTGACAACCTGGCAATCAAAGGACCTGCCCTGGCTTCCTCCGACGGTGGCGTAGTTACCACCGCCATTGAGCACGAAGCAGTACTTGAATCCGCCCACTTTCTGGCTGCCCTTGGACGTCCGGTTTCAATCGTGAAGGGGGAGCCGGACGGAACCGTCGACGCGGAACGTTTCGCTGCATCCCTGACCTCTGGCACGACGGTGGCGTCGATGATGACCGCCAATAATGAAACCGGCGCGATCCTCCCGATTGTTAAGTTCTCGGAGGCGGTCCGATCGGCTGCGCCGAATGTCGCCGTCCATACCGATGCGGTGCAGGCGTTCAACACGGAAGATATCCATGTAGCTGAGATGGGCGTCGACCTCCTGTCGCTAGCCGCTCACAAGTTCGGCGGTCCCCGCGGCGTTGGCATTTTGTATGTCCGAGCCGGTACCGCCCTCGAACCGGTCCTCCATGGCGGAGGTCAGGAGCTCGGCATGCGCTCGGGTACGCACAACGTGATGGGCGCAGTGGGTATGGCGGTAGCCGCTCAGCTGGCCGTCCTCGATCGGACCCACTTTCGCGCCAGGGTTGGCCCGGAACGAGACGCTTTCGAATCGCGGCTCGGTGAGTTGCTCGGAGCGGTTCCCACCATAAAAGGTGAACGGCTTCCTCAGCATGCCCACCTGCGCTTTCCGAACAAGACCAACGAAACGATGCTCATCCAACTCGATCAGGGAGGCGTGGCGGGGTCGGCGGGGTCGGCATGCCAATCGGGAGCAGTAACTCCCTCGCATGTGCTCACCGCCATGGGAATGTCTGCATCAGATGCCGCCGAGTGCCTGAGATTCTCGTTCGGCTGGACAACCGAACCGGGCGACGGGATCAAGGCAGCCGAGATGGTGGCGGGAGTCCTGGTATGAAGGTTCTCGTTGCCATGTCTGGTGGAGTGGACTCTTCGGTGGCGGCCGCCATGATGGTCGAAGCCGGACATGAAGTCATTGGCGTCACGCTGAAGCTGTGGGAGGGTCCCGGTGGGGCGATGCCGACCGCCGGATGCTGCACCGTTTCGGACTCCGAGGACGCCCGCCGGGTCGCCGCCCAGCTCGACATCCCGTATTACGTTCTCAACTACACGGACCGGTTCAAGACCGGAGTGGTTGACCGTTTCCTCGACGATTATCTGCACGGACGTACTCCTAACCCGTGCATCGAATGCAACCGCACCGTGAAATTCGATCACCTTTTGGACCAGGCACGGGAGTTCAACTGTGACCTTGTCGTCACCGGTCACTATGCCCAGAACACGTTTCGGGATGGGAACTGGCGACTCG
>CBDTUI010000006.1:0-57226 GCA_965363765.1 uncultured Acidimicrobiia bacterium | reverse complement strand
GTCCAAGCGTCAGTGACCGAGACGATTGCCACCACGCATGACGATCAGTTCTCCCTCAAGTCGGAAGAACTCAGAGGTTTGGTCGCCTCGTTGCGTCCCTACCGAGTCGCCCAGGAGCGGACCCGAACTGCCCGCCGGTTAATCCATCGGGCGGTAGCTACGCCCATCGGTCCCGTGATCGTGAACGATCTCGGTGAGCGTCTTGTTCAGGCGGGTCCGGTGCTCGTGCCGGGAGCTCCCATTCTCAACTCGGTCAACGAGGTGGACTCTGCCTACGTAACGGCAGCCGATAAGGCGACACGCCTTCGTCTGATCCGTGATCGACTCGATGATAATGAGGCACGGCCAGCCGTGTCTGCCGCCTTGGTTGACCTCGAGGATGACGCCGAAGCTGCGCTCAGCCGCTATGAAGCCGTGCTAGCCAAACTCGAAACTTCTCAATTGAAACGAGACGGCCTTTCTGTGCCGGCCGTGGCCGCCTTCATCCTCATGAATAACGACTCGGTTGATGAATTCCTGGCGGCCTACGCCGAAGCGAAACGGCTCGGAAACGATGCAGAAATGAGTGTTGAGTTTGCGATGGCTGGCTTGCGTACTGAGTCAGAGATCGCCGAGGTACGGGCCGAGGCAGATGCGCTCAGCCTGCCAGTGGCCATCGCCGCGGCTCTCCTTGACCGGGGGGATCGAGCCGTAGATGCGTTCCACGAACTGTCGGCCGGGTTGGCCGCGCAAGGTCTCGACACGGACACCCGTAAAACTGTCGCCGCCCTACTAGCGATTTCGTTGGAGTCGAGTGTGGCGTTACGTAAGTGGACAGAGGCCCGCGAAGCGCTTGCCAAGCTCGGATTGTCGGGTGCCTATGCCGACGTCGCGGCCGCGTTCGGAGCGTCCGATCCGCGTGGCCCGAGAGCCTTTGCGGTGGCGTACGCAGCCCAGCGCCAGGCCCTGGCTCGGGGAGGCATCGAAGACGTCGATCGGTACGCTCCTGAACTCGCCCACGGTGGCACCGGACGAGGCCAAGACAGCTGGACCGGTCAGCCGATCCCGACGTCATTGCGCAGCTTCGATCCGTTTACGTTGCTCTACTACCGATGGATCATCACCGGGGGCACGGGCCACGGCCACGGTTGGGAGCCTATTTATCAGGATCAGTCGTGGTCCAAGGACACCAACTCCTGGTTCGGTGGCTTCGGCGGCGGCGGAGGGTTTGGCGGTGGGGGAAGCTCATCTGGCTCGTCTTCGTGGGGCTCGTCATGGGGCGGTTCGTCTGGCGGCTTTGGTGGCGGCGGAGGGTTCAGCGGTGGCGGTGGCTTTGGTGGCGGTGGCGGCGGCGGCGGTTCGAGCGGTTGGTAGTTCGGCGAACAGTCATGTTCCTGCGTCTGGCGGCAGTCTTTGTTGCTTCCATGCTTGCTATTGCGGCATGTTCTGGCAGTGAACTCGCCCCGATTCCCAGCACAAACACCCGTGCCCCGGCCACGACGGCTGCCCGCGTCGATGCGATCCCGACCACCCTCCCACCGGTCGGTGACACAACCACAACAGCCCCGCTGGCGCCGCTGCTCGGCGTTGAGCTTGAGTTGATCGAAACCGATCTCAGCTTTCCGGTACTCGTGTTCGCGTCAGGCGCCCAGTCCTACGTTGCCGACAAAGCTGGTCGGATCGTGCTTCTGACCGGGCAGACGGTGCTCGATATAAGCGACAAGGTGCTCGATGACGGCGAGCGCGGGCTGCTTGGAGCGGCGTTCCACCCTCTCTACGACGATGGCTCGCTACTGGTGGTCCATTACACCAATCTGGATGGAAACACTCAGGTATCGAGCTTCTCGGTGACCGATAATGTCGCTGATGCATCGAGTGAAAAGTCGATACTCGAAATAGCGCAGCCGGCCGGAAACCACAACGGGGGCATGGTGCAGTTTGATGTCTCCGGCTTGCTGTATGTCGGACTCGGCGACGGTGGCGGCTCAAACGATCGCTACGGCAACGGTCAGAATCTGAGCTCATTGCTTGGTTCGATCCTCCGCATCGACGTCACTGACGCGGCTGGCTACACGGTCCCACCCGACAACCCGTTCGTCGGCCAGGCCGGTGCCCTTCCCGAGATCTGGGCATGGGGATTGCGCAATCCGTGGCGATTCTGGATCGACGCCCATGAGGGTCGGATGATCATTGCTGACGTTGGTCAGAATCAGTTCGAGGAGGTTGACGTCGTTCCGATGCAACCCGGCGGGATGAATCTCGGTTGGCCGATCACCGAAGCGTTGCACTGTTTTAGCCCTTCGGCCGCTTGTGACACGACCGGATTGACGTTGCCGGTTGTTGAGGTTTCGCATGCCGATGCCGCGTCGTGCTCGATCACGGGCGGGATCGTCTACCGCGGATCTGCAATCCCCGAACTGAGCGGAACGTACTTCTTCTCGGACTTCTGTGGTGGCTACCTGCGGGCGTTCGACCCGGCGGAACCCTCGACGATCAGGGACTACACGGAGGAATTGGGGGGCCCGATCGGGCAGGTCTCGTCGTTCGGCGAAGGAGCCGACGGCGAGATGTACATCACCACGTCACGGGCCGTGTTCAAACTGGTACCCCGTCGCTGATCGCCCGGGTCGGCCCGATCTGCCAGTCGGAAGCGAGAATCTGTCACAGGGCGACAGTACGATCGGCGTCATGCTGTACGTAGAGAACTGGGCACCCGAGTATGGAGCACCGATCGAGCACGATCCGTCGCTCGCACCGAGCGAATCGGTTATCGACTCGTCCGTCGAGACGACCGATTGGAAACCGCGAGTTCCCGATCCAACGGTGGGCGACTCGGTCGATGCGATGTGTTTCGTTGATGGGGTGCGCCGGGTCGACGCTCGGCTGACACTCGACGAGCCGGAGGGTCCCATCCCGGGTCTGTGCGGGTCGTTGGGCGTTGGTGCCACTCATTGGGATCGAACCGTCCCGCGCTCCACGTTCGGGAATGTGCGCATTGAACGCCTTGCAGTGGTCGGCTCTGGCCGGGTCGTGGCCGTGCCAGGCGTCGGGAACCTCCAATACGAACCGGTTTCGGTACCTGGCGAAGATCCCGCCGAACTAATCCGCTACTTCCATGGTCGGATGCGCAAAGCCGAGGCCGAACTGTCCTCGCAACTGGCCGCCGAGGGCCACCTTGTCATCGCCGACGGCCCGGTATATGAGACCAAGCCGCAGACGGTCATCGGGTTCATCAAAACACATCGAGTTAATTATCTTGGCCTTGAAGAGACGGAAACAGTGCGGCAGCTGACGGCCAGCACCCGAACTCCGATTTTTATGATGGATGGGCTCGTGTTTCAGAAGTACTCCTGGTACCTGAAGCTGGCTGACATTCCGAATGGCCATACCTGGTCTGGAGTGGTCCGATGCGAGGTCGCCGCGTCATTGGGTATCGAACAAGCCACGTTCTATGCAGATGTGGCGACGTCACTCCTCCCGCAGACCGCCCCCCCGTTGCATATCGACCCACGGGCTCCACAGAATCTTGTCCCGATCGGGGCGCTCGAACGTGAACTGCGTCGCAACTTAGGGGACCCGGGATTGGTCTATCGTGCCCTCCGGGAGAGTATTGGCCAGTCGACTAACGGAGCCGCATGAGCGTCGGGCGAGTTGTAGGAACCGAAAAGACGTCCACCCAGGTATTCCGTGTGGTTCTCGATGACGCCGAGTACCTCCAGTTGGACGACCTCGTGGTCGTACGCACCCAGGTTCCTCAAGCAGGCGAGATTGCCACGTATGGCATTGTCACCGAGTCGGAGGCCGTCTACGAGGGTGCGTCGTATGAGTCGGATACCTTTCGTATCGCTGAACAAGGAATTCTCCCTGCCCAGAAAGTCCGCTCGGCCCAAATCCAGGTGACCCGGGTCGACCCGGAAGTCTGGGTATCGCCGGACCCCGGTGAGCTGGTCGAACGGGCTAGTGGTGAAGCACGAGACAAAGCTCTGTACGCCGACGAGATGGGCCGGCCACTCCCGGTCGGGATTGGGCGCGATAATCAGCCGCTCTATGTCGACCTCGACTTCTTCGACGGTCGCAAGGGCGGGCACATGTCCATTTCGGGCATTTCTGGCGTTGCGACCAAAACGTCGTTTGCGCTGTTCTTTCTTCGTATGCTGACCGGTCGCCGAGACATCGTTGGCGAGTCGGGGGTAAACATGCGCGTCCTCGTGTTCAACGTCAAAGGTGAAGATCTCCTTTGGCTCGACAAGCCGAACGCACTCTTTGACGACGACGCTCGGGAAAAGTGGAAGGCGCTCGGAGTTGAGCCGACTCCCTTCCCATCGGTCGGGTTTTGGGCACCGCCTAGAAAAAAGTCTGGCGACGTCTTGTTGCCTGATGTTGCTGGCCGCCACGAGGGCGTCCAACCCTTTGCCTGGACGCCCCGTGAATTCATCGATGAAGGCTTGCTTCGGTTCTTGTTCACCGATGCCGGTGACAGCCGCAATCAGCTGTCCTTCGTTGAGGAGAGAGTGCGCTCCCAGCTTCAGCGGTGGGCAGTTGACGTCGTGGGGATTCCTGGTGCAGTCGTCATCCGCCAGCCTCCGGTTGGAGGGTGGAAACGCGACGCCGAGGTCAAGGTCGAGCCGGGGGAGCGAGTCATCGAAGACCTGCCCAGCCTGGTGGCCGCCCTCGAGGAGTATCTTGACCCGCCGGATGGCGAAGAACCGGACCGAACCTGGTCGGGCCGTGTGCAGGGCGGCACCGTTTCGGCGTTCATGCGACGGCTCTACGCGGCGCAATCACGACTCGGCGAGCTAATTCGGGCAGGCGAATCGAATCGGATCGACCGCGGCGCCGCCCAGGTCACCGTCGTGGCGATCCAGTCGCTTCACGACCTGGCTCAGCGGTTCGTGGTCGGGGCACTGTTGCAGGAAACCTTCGCCGAAAAGGAACAGACCGGCCAGCGATTGCCGTTGTCGGTCGTCGTCCTGGACGAGCTGAACAAGTACGCCCCGCGAGAAGGAAACTCGCCACTCAAGGACATGCTTATTGATATTGCCCAGCGAGGGCGTTCGCTCGGGGTCTTGCTCGTTGGCGCACAACAGACCGCTTCGCGGATTGCCCAGGAGGTCATGGAGAATGCCGCGATTCGGGTGGCTGGCCGGTTGGATGCTGCGGAGGCGGAACGGTCGGAGTACGGATGGATGCTCCCGTCGACCAGGGCTCGGGCACGCCTACTCAAGCCCGGGACGATGGTGATCTCGCAGCCGGCGATTCCGGTTCCGCTGGTAGTCAACTTCCCGTTCCCGCCCTGGGCGACCCGACGCGAAGAAGTGAGCGAGGACGTCGATCCTTTCGCGGGTCTCTAACCGGTGAAGATCCTGCATACGTCCGACTGGCATGTCGGCAAGAAACTCGGCCGGTATGACCGAATGCCGGAGTATCGCCAGGTCCTGGCCGAGGTCGTCGACACAGCCAACAACGAAGACGTCGACCTCGTCATCGTGTCAGGCGACCTGTTCGATCGTGCCGCGCCACCGATGGAGGCACTGTCACTTGTTGTTGAAACCCTGACCGCCCTATCTGCCGACGGCGACCGCCCCGTGGTAGCGGTAGCAGGTAACCACGATTCAGCGGCGTTGTTTGAGGTGCTCGACCCGCTCATGGCTCCGCGCGGTGTACGACTGGTCGGTGACGTAAAACGACCAGAAGAAGGGGGAGTTCTGGAGGTCAAAACTCGGGCAGGGGACGCAGCGATCGGGTGCTTCCCGTTCCTGCGCGAGGGGCGGGTCGTCGACTTCATGGAGGAAACCGGAACCTGGTACGGCTCGTACGCAGACCGGGTCCGCCAGATCACGACGGCGTATGCAGCTCGGGCGTCTCAGCTGGCGGGGCCCGACGGCGTGTCGCTGCTGGCCGCCCACTTCATGGTGACGGGGGCGAGGGTTGGCGGCCACGGACGGGCCAGGGGCGAGCGGGCGCTTCACATGGGAGAGGCGTACTCGGCGACCTCCCAAGCAGTGCCGACCTCGTTGAGTTACGTGGCGATGGGCCACATCCACGCTCCTCAGCCGGTGCCCGGGGCCCAGGTGCCCGCCGAGTATGCCGGTTCGCTGCTCGAGCTCGACTTTGGGGAAGCAGGTGAACAGAAGCGGGTCGTGATTGTCGAGGCAGAACCCGGATTGCCCGCAGCTACTCGCTCGGTCAATCTGTCGGGCGGCCGACGACTCATGAGGGCGACCGGGCGGTGGGATGAACTCGTCGAGCGCGATGACCTGGTCGACGCGTTCGTCGATGTGACCGTAGAGACCGATGGGCCTGATCCCGGCTTGGCTGATCGGGCCCGCCAGCAGTTCCCGTATCTCGTAAAAGTGGCAGCCAGCTACGCCCGCGCCGAGGTTGACCGGCCATCACGAGCCGGCATCGGGTGGGATGAGCTCTACGGCGACTACGTCATGGAGCGAACCGGTGCTGCGCCGCGGGACGAGCTGCTCGCGGCATTCCGTACCGTTCTCGATGAGGCGGGGCGCCAGGAATGAGGCCGGTCACGCTGCGGTTGGATGGATTTCGGTCGTACGCGTCTGAGATCGAAATTGATTGGAGCGACCGGAACCTGGTCGGCGTCGTCGGCCCGATCGGTTCCGGAAAGTCGACCATTCTCGATGCGATCTGTTTTGCGCTTTACGGAAAGACACCGACCGAGAAGTCGAACCAGCGATCTCTGATTCACCAACGCGCAGACGTTGGCAAAGTTGAGCTTGTGTTCGACGTCGACGGAGTCCGCTGGAAAGCCGTGCGTGCCATGCGTAGGAAAGGCCAGAGCGCCCATGCTCTGTATCGAATCGACCCCGACGATCCTGATGGAGATCCCCTGGAGACCGTCCTCGGTAGCGGTGATGTCGACGCTCAGATCAAAGAAGTGCTCGGCGTTGATTTCGACGGGTTCAATCGGTCGGTGATGCTGGCCCAGGGGCGGTTCTCGGATTTTCTGAATGCCACCAATACCGAAAGGGACAAGGTCCTCAAGGGCGTCTTCGGACTCGACAAGGTCGATGAGATGGAGTCAATCGCCAAGCGTATCCGTGACGGGGCGAAGCGAGACCTCGAGGAATTCGGTCGCCGTCAAGCCGACCTCGCCAACGTCAAGGCACTGGCAGAGCGGGCGGGCGAAGTGTTGGCTACCTCCACCGAGCGCCACGCCGCGCTACTTGAACGCCAGCCCGTGATTAGGGCAGCGGAGGCGGCTCGACTGGCCGCCCAAGTCGAGATCGACCGAACGACAGCGCAGACGGCCTCACTCAAAGAACTCGCCGACCGGATGCCGGACGGCACTCGCAGCCGGCAGATCCTCAAAGAACACGCGACTAGAAGTACCGAACTTGCCACCGCCAATGAGAGCGCCAAGGAGATCGACGGTGCGGCCGATGCGGCCAGCCAGGAACGCCGCGACCTGTTGGAAGCTACCGGAGGGGAAGCCAAACTGACCGCGGCCCGCCAGCAGGCGGCTCGCCACGCTGATGCCCAGGCTGGACTTGAACGAGAACGGCAGAGACAAACCGACGCTCGGTCCAAGGCTGAGGCGGCCGAGGCTCTCGTCAAGAAGGCTGGCGCCGAAGCTGAAACGGCGGTATCCAAAGCTGAGGCGATGGCCGCGGAAGCAAGCGAGGCTGCTGAAGCCGTAAACGCTGCCGAGGACGCCCTCCATGAAGGTCGCCACGCCGACATGGCCGCCACGTTGCGGTCAGGTCTCGTCGCCGACGCTGAATGTCCGGTGTGCGCACAGGAGGTCCACAACATCCCGGCCGCCGGCAAATCCGGTACGGCGTTGGTGAAGCTGGAGAGGGCCAGAGAAGAGACCCAGGCGGTCCTCAGCGCGGCGGTAGTCACCGAAAAGACAGCCCTCGCCCAAGCGGCCCAGGCAACCGAGGCAGCTACTAGCGCCGAGAAGGCTCTGCTTGAGACGGAAACCATGGCTGTGTCGGCCACCGCATCGTACGAAGCCGCGCTCGCTGCGTTTGGCGACATAGAGCAATCGTTGGCGGCCGCTCTCGGCGATCGACCGATCGAACGATTGGCAGAGCTTGATGCCAGTCTCCGAGCCTTCGACGTCCGTTTACAGGAACTCGAAGCGAAGCGGAAGCTGGCGCACACCGAGGTGGAACGTGGCCAGGCTGGCGTCGTTCAGGCCGAGAAGGACCTCCGGACGCTGAGTTCGACCGTGTCGCGTTTGGCCACCCAGCTCGGGGTGGAACAGGCAGATCTCCTTGAGGCTGCCGAAACGGATGAGCTGCTGACCACGGTTCGACAGGTATGGATCGAGCAACAAAACGAAGCCCTCGAGGTTGGCCAGGCTGCCGTGGCGAGCCTCGCAGCTGCCACCAGCGAGCGAGCCAAAACGATGGAAGCCGTCGGTTTGTCGCCCGAGGATGATTTTGGGAAAGCGCTCTCAGACTCGGTGGCTGCCGTCGCAGGTGCTCAACGTGAGGTAGATGTTCGCAAAGAACGACTCCTCCAGTCGACCGACCTCGACGAACGGATCGCGGTAGGAGAGGCTGTCGTAACCTTGTACGACGACCTGGCCAAGGATCTTCGTCCGGCGGCCTTCCTTGGGTACCTCCTTGAGGAAGAACGGGCCGAGCTGGGTAGAGTTTCGTCAGAGCAATTCGAACAGTTATCCGGCGGGCGCTATCGCTTCTCTGATGATGGTGAGTTCAACATTCTCGATTTGAATGCCGCCGAACAGGTGCGGAAAGCATCGACTCTGTCGGGCGGTGAAACTTTCCTGGCGTCACTGGCGCTTGCCCTGGCGCTCGCCGAGATGGTGTCGCGGGGGAGCGGTCGGCTTGATTCCTTCTTCCTCGACGAAGGATTTGGCTCGCTCGACGCCGAACACCTTGACCTGGCCATGGCAGGAGTCGAATCGCTTGTCGCTGGCCACGACGAACGTTTGGTCGTGATCGTCAGCCATGTGCCCGACATGAAAGATCGCATCGAAGACTTGATCGTGCTCGACAAGGATGCCGCAACCGGAGCGACGGTCGTACTTCGGTCTTAGAAGATCCCGTGACCCTCTGACTTCGCCGCTCGGCCCATCAGCGCCATCATCGATTCTTTCGGGTCGGCTCCGTCGTAGAGCACCCGGCCAACTTCGGCGGCGATCGGCATTTCCACACCGTGGCGATCGGCGAGCGCCAGAACCCCGGAGGTTGACTTGACGCCTTCAGCAACCATGTTCATCTCGGCGATGATCTCGTCGAGTTGCTTGCCCTCCCCGAGGCCATGGCCAACTGTGTAGTTGCGGCTCTGAGAGGAGTAGCAGGTGGCGACCAGGTCGCCGACGCCGGCCAGGCCTCCAAACGTGAGAGGGTTCCCCCCGACCGCGATACCCAACCGGACGAGTTCGGCCAGCGCCCTCGTGATGAGGGCCGCCCGGGTGTTGTCGCCGAAACCGAGACCGGAAACCATGCCCGAGGCTATAGCCATGACGTTTTTGCAGGCCCCGGCGATTTCACATCCGATGACGTCGGGATTCGTATACACCCGGAATGTCGGCGTCATGAAGCGGGTCTGTACTTCTTCGGCCAATGCCAGGTCGGGGAGCGCAATGACGGTGGCTGCCGGTTGACCCGCCATGATCTCTTTGGCGAGATTCGGACCCGATAGAACCCCGATCTGATGGCGGGGATGGTTGGGGAGCACGTCGGCAATGACTTCGGTCATGCGCATGAGCGTGCCCGATTCGATGCCTTTCGTGAGCGAGAGGATCGGAACCGAATCGGGGATCGAACTCGCCGCAACCTCAAGGATGTCACGGAATCCGTGCGAAGGGACTCCGATGATGAGAACTTCACAGTTGCCAGTGACCTCATGGATGTCGGAACTTGCCACCAAAGAATGGGGTAGAGGGAACTCACTGATGTACGACGGATTGACATGATCTCGGTTGATGGCGGCGGCGACTTCCGCCCGACGTGCCCACAACAACGTGTTGTTATTGGCCGACGCCAACGCCGCTACGGCCGTACCCCACGAACCTGCTCCAAGTACACCAATCGTCATGGACCTAGCGTACAACGTTGTGTATTTCGGACACTCAAAAAGAGTCCGGGCTTCTCGACTGCGCAGGGATCATGCAGCTGGGTCCCAGGGTTTTACTAGGACTGCCTGAACCAGTCGGGTAGGATTACCCCATGGGGGCTTCAGAGCACGACATGCTGGGCGCAGATCCTTTCGCGGATCCTGACCCGCTTGATGGTCCACGCCTGTCGCCGATGGCCACCCCGCAAGAGCGCAAGGCGCTTCTCGGAGAACTGCGCGGCCTCATCGCGGCGGGCGATTATGACGTTGACCCGGAAATTGTGGCAGTCGCGGTGATGCGCGAAGGTCGATGGGAACGTAGCTAAACCTTCCGGGTTTTTCCTCAATTGAGGCAAGAAGCCTGCCGATACCACAGTGTGCACAAGAAGGATTCAAATACCTGGTGGAACCGGCGACTCAGCGATCTGGCAGATCGCATCGCAGACGGCAACTACTGGGTTCCCGCCGAAGACATCGCTCATGCCATTCTGTTCGGCCGTCCCAAATGGGGAGATAACCCTGTGCCGGTCGGCTCGTTGCGAGACGATGACTTGCAGATCCGTCACGGTTCTTCGATGACCGGTTGACAGTCGATTCTCGCCCTGAGATGTAGCAGTTAAAAAAAATGAGGCTCCGGTTGGGGGTTCCGGAGCCTCTACTCCCGAAGGAGCCAAGCGAGAGTCGTAGCGAGTACGGCGCCAGGGTAAGACCGTGCTCAACTGCTCGCCCTTTTTGGGGGTCGCATCCGGATTGCTCCGGTGCCTGTCCATCGTATCGGGCTGCATCGCGCGGTGTCAAGCGGTTCTATTTTGGTGCGCGCCCTAAGTGGTCAACCGACACCACTGCCACCGCTCCGACCAAAGCAAACGTGACCGCCAGCAGCGCATAATTATTGAATATCGGAGCCGCCAGAGAGTCGGTCAGACAGTGCCCATCTGGGCCGAGCGTCTCGCAGATTCGCCATGGCCAAATCTTCCAAAGCGAGCCGCCCATGAACCCGCCCAGTAGCGCCAGCGTCAGGTCGTGATGACGGGCGAGTAGCCGCTGGAGGAGTCGGGCAAAGATGGCAAGGCCGACGACGATCCCAACCACAAAGATTGCAATGGTGCCGAAATCACGCTGGCGGACGGCATCGAGAATGTTGTCGTACTGGCCGAGTATCACCAGGATGAATGATCCCGAGATTCCAGGTAGCACCATGGCGGAGATGGCCACCGCCCCCGACAAGAAGATGGCCAGCGCCGTAGTTGAACCCGACGTCGGAGTGAGTTGCACAATCACCAACCCGATCACGACCCCGGCTGAAAACGCGATGCTGGTCGGAGTCGACCACGTCACCCGGCGGCCGATGACATATACCGAGGCGACCACGAGGCCGAAGAAAAATCCGAACAGAACCACCCGACCCTCCGGGTCGTCAAGGAGTCGACCGAGGGGTTCCGACAAAACGACAACTGCGATGACCATCCCGAGTCCCAACGTCAGGATGAAGCGGAGGTTCGTCGCTTTGGCGAAGTTCCGCCCCTCACCCCGAAATAGCAAACGCAGGTTGGTCACATTGAATGACGTGATCGTTGCCAGGAGCCGCTCGTAAATGCCAAAGACAAGGGCAATGGTCCCGCCGGAAACACCGGGAACGAGATCGGCCGCCCCCATGACGAAGCCGGTTACAACTACGGGGATACGCGATTCATCGGTGTCAGACA
The DNA here is from genome assembly GCA_965363765.1 of uncultured Acidimicrobiia bacterium. Classification (GTDB taxonomy): domain Bacteria; phylum Actinomycetota; class Acidimicrobiia; order Spongiisociales; family JAENVV01; genus JAENVV01. The sequence continues at coordinate 45,482 of CBDTUI010000006.1, read as the reverse complement.
TGCGATCCGAGACTCTAGTGGTCTGTTTGCCCAAGATGAGCGGGCCTAGAATCGACGCAATGCGCCTGGTCAGCTCGCTTCTCTCGATCGCCCTCCTGGCGACCGCCTGCACATCGGTCGATCCCAACACCCCTGCTCCAGAGGTTTTTGAACAAGTTTGTGCTCGCTGCCATGGCGTGAGTCTTGAAGGTGGCGTCGGTCCGGCGTTGGGACCGGGGTCCGATGTCGCCTCCAAACCAGACGAGTCTCTGTTGACGACGATCACGAACGGGCGAGCCCGAATGCCGTCGTTCAGGAATCAGTTGACCGAGACCCAGATCGTTGGTCTCGTCGACTACATCCGCCAAGTTCAAGGGGCCGGGTAGACCGGGCTTTCTTCGTTGAACATTTCGAACAACTGGCGTCGCATTCGCACGGCATCGCCGGACGTCTCGTAGCGAATTGCGCCGGTGGTTCCGTTGATGGGAATCGCTCGACCAATCTGCTTGGCGACGGCATCGGCCGGGTCGATTATCTGCACAGTCGGCCCGGCGATCGTTGCGATGCGGCTAGCGAGAAACGAGTAGTGAGTGCAACCGATCACGAGCGTGTCGGCACCTGCTTGTAGGAGGGGAGCGATGTATTCCCTAAGTAGCTGCTCCGTTTCCGGCCCATCGCCGAGGCCGTCTTCGACGAGTTCGACCAGCCCGGGACAGGCTTGCGTGAGAACCGTGCTGTGCCCGGCGTACTTGCGGATAAGAGAACGAAGCCTTTCGCCCGTGACGGTCCCGGTTGTGGCGAGGACTCCGACGATGCCGCTCCGACTCGCCGCCACGGCTGGCTTGACGGCGGGTTCGATACCGACGAACGGGGTTTCAGGGTGGAGACTTCGCATCTGGTCGAGCGCTACGTCGCTGGCTGTGTTGCAGGCGATCACCACGCCTTTGACGTCTAACTCCAACAGTCGGTCCACTGCCAGGTTCGTGAACTCGAACACTTCTTCGCGGCTCCGGTCCCCGTAGGGGGCTCGCCGTTGATCGGCCAGGTACACGAAGGATTCCTCGGGAAAGCGCAGCCGGGCATGATGCAACACGGACAACCCGCCCAGGCCAGAGTCAAAAATTCCGATGGGTTGGCTCATGGCCTACTTTGGCGCCATGCGGATACCGCCATCCATCCGGATGGTCTCACCGTTCATGTACGAGTGGTTGAGCAGGAGCCACGCCAGCTCGGCGTACTCGGGAGGGGTTCCGAGTCGTTTCGGATGGAGCACCTGCTCGGCGAGCGATTGGCGGGCCGGTTCGGGCAGTCCGGCCAATAGCGGCGTGTCAATGATTCCGGGAGCGATCGTGTTGACCCGGATGCCAACCGCGGCGAGATCCCGGGCGATGGGAAGAGTCATCCCGACGATGCCTCCCTTGGACGCTGAGTAGGCGGCTTGGCCGACCTGGCCGTCGTAGGCGGCAACCGAGGCAGTGTTGACAATTGCCCCGCGTTCGTTCGCATCCTGAGGGTCGTTTCTCGACATGGCTGATGCTGCCAGCCGAATGACGTTGAACGTCCCGAGCAAATTGATTTCCAGGACTTTGCGGAACAATTCCAGGTCGTGTGGCACTCCCTCGCGGTTCAAAGTGCGTGCCGGCGGGCCGATCCCAGCACAGTTGACCAGTCCGAAGAGGGGCGCCATCTCGACGGCAGTATCGATCGCCACCTGGACTTCGGCCTCCATGGTGACGTCGGCATGTACGTAGGCCCCGCCCAGCTCGCGGGCTAGGGCATCGCCCTTGTCATCCTGGAGGTCGAGGATTACTACTCGCGATCCACCGGCGGCGGCCCGCTTGGCGGTTGCTGCTCCGAGTCCGGATGCGCCGCCAGTGACGACGATCGACCGATCGGTCAGGTTCATTGTGGTTGTCCTGGTTGCTGTGGCCGGTCGGTCTCTATCTCGTCCGGCTCGAGTTGGGCGGCCACCTGGCGTTTGAGTCTGGCCACGATCGCACCCATTCCCCGCAGACGCTGGGGAGTCACGATCTCTTCGAGGCCCATGCCGTAGTAGAAGTCATTTGGCAGCTCCAGGACCACTGTCGCCTGCTCACCGTTGAGACCCTCGGCGAGGATGCCCGCATAGCCTCGCACCGTCGGGGCTTCAGGGGGGGACTCAAAAAAGATGTTTACCGCTCCGTCGTCGCCGACTTCGGTTGCCAGGAAGAAAGGACTCTGGCACTCGTGAACCTGTTCGAGGCTGTCGCGGTTGTCTGCGTAGCGTGGTGGCAACGGTGGGACGCGATTGGAGTAATCGAGGAGCGCCTGAATTCGGATGTCCTTCGGGGCGCTGGCAAAAAGGTCGACGATACGTTGTAGTTTGGCTGGATAACTCATCACCACAGTTTACGGCCAGAGCGTGACTTTGGATTCCTTGTTCCATCTCGCAGTGTTGACCTGGTTCGGCTGGTTGACTTAGGCCATGAGGAAGTATCGAGATCGTTATGAGGCCGGCCAGGTCTTGGCCGAGGCGATCAAGGCGATAGGTCTCCCATCTGATCCGGTCGTGATTGGCCTCCCGAGGGGCGGCGTAACGTGCGCGGCGGTCGTCGCGACAGCCCTGGGAGTGCGACCGGATGTTCTGCTTGTGAGAAAACTGGGTGTCCCGACCCACCCGGAGTTGGCCTTCGGGGCCATCGCCTCGGGCGGGTTTCAAGTCTTGAATCGGGCTGTATCAGCGTCGCTGTCTGTCGACGATATCGCCCGAGTGGTCGCCCGTGAGGGGCGCGAGCTCGAGCGCCGGACAACCGCCTACGGAGCAGAGCTTCCGGCATTGGCCGGGCGGGTTGTAGTAATCGTCGACGATGGCCTAGCGACCGGTGCCACCATGCAGGTGGCGGTGGAAGCCATACGATCCCAGGATCCGGCGGAAGTGATCGTGGCTGTCCCGGTCGCGTCCCCGGAGGCGGTGAAACGAATCGATGCGCAGGCCGATCGAGTGGTCTGCCCGCTGGTTCCGCCGAGCTTTCGATCGGTCGGCGAGCACTACGACGATTTTGTTCAAGTCACCGATGGCGAGGTCATCCGGTTGCTGGCCGGTCGCTGATCAGTTCGAAGTCCGGGTAGATGGATTACTCCTATGGGGGTAGTGTTAATGCCGACCACCGATTGAGGACCCGACAATGACCGTACCTGCCGACCCTTCCACCGACCACAGCCAGTATTTCAATGCGAAAAAACTGGTGTCGACCCAATGGGTGGCCGATCACCTCAACGACCCGAACGTGGTGGTGGTCGAGACCGACGAGGACGTGTTGCTGTATCTGACCGGCCACATTCCTGGTTCGGTCAAGGTCGACTGGCACGACGACCTGAACGATCCGCTGGTTCGCGACTATTTGGATGCCGACCGGTTTGCAGAGATGGTCGGCAAGAAGGGCATCGGGCGCGACACCACGGTGGTTTTCTATGGGGACAACTTCAACTGGTGGGCTGCGTACGCGCTGTGGGTATTCAGCTTGTTCGGTCATCCGGATACGCGGTTGATGAACGGCGGGCGAATGAAGTGGGTCGCCGAAGGACGAGCAATGACGACAGATGAGACGCCGATCACGCCGACAACGTATCCGGTGCCGGTTCGCTCGGATGCGCCGATCAGGGCGTTCCGCGATGATGTCACGCATCATCTCGAAAAGTCAGGTCCATTGGTTGACGTGCGGTCACCAGAAGAGTTTTCTGGTGAGAAGCTGCACATGCCTGACTATCCCCAAGAAGGTGCAATGCGTGGTGGGCACATTCCCGGTGCCGCCTCGAAGCCGTGGAAGGCGGCCGCCAATGACGACGGAACCTTCAAGTCGGCCGACGATCTGAGAGCCATCTATCAGGACGAACTTGGGCTCAAATTAGACGACGACATCATCGCCTACTGTCGGATTGGTGAGCGGTCGTCGCACACCTGGTTCGTGCTCAGCCATCTGCTCGGGCACACCAATGTGCGAAACTACGACGGCTCTTGGACCGAGTGGGGGAATCTGGTCGGTGCGCCCATCGAGAGGTGACAGTTCAGAAGCGGTAGTCGAGAACTGACAAGTCTCGGGTTGCGTCGCCACTAGGGTTCCTGCCGTGGATAATCAAACGGAACCGATTGAGCAACGTCGTGGTCTCCAGGATATGCCTTCCTGGGTCCCTCGAGCCGCCGCCGTTGCAGTCTTTACGGTCCTGGCCATTGCCGCTGCGCTGTGGGTGCTTGTGCAGGTCCGGTCGATCATCCTGGCCCTCTTTGTGGCGCTGTTCTTGAGCTTCGCTCTGGAGCCGGCCGTGGTGCGCCTCGTTCGACGCGGCTGGAAACGACCCCTGGCAACATTCGCCGTCTTTGCCGTTCTCGTCGGATTCTTGTTCGGCTTTGTCGCGATAATGATTCCGCCAGTTGCTACTCAGATCGGCGTGTTGTCTGAGCGCCTCCCGGTTTTTGTCGAGTCAGCGATTGAGTTCGCCGATGACCAATTCGGCATCGCCCTTACCGGAGATACGATCCTCGGCTGGGCGACTGGGCTGGCCGATAACGCCTCCGGGTATGTCGATGACGTTCTCTTCCGAGTGGTGGGAGCGGGATCGTTCATCGGGAACTTCATCGTCCAGGTCTTGTCAGTCCTCCTGTTTACGTATTACTTGCTCGCGGATGGTCCGAACATCCGCCGGAAACTGTTCGCCAGGTTCGAGGGGCCACGACAGGCCGAAGTCATGCGGATCTGGGAACTGGCCATCGACAAAACCGGCGGCTACGTGTACAGCCGGCTGATGCTGGCGCTGGTAAGTTCGATCTTCAGCTGGATCGCTTTCGTGATTATCGGGCTGCCCAATCCGTTGTCTCTCGGTATCTGGGTCGGTGTCATCTCTCAGTTCATCCCGGCGGTTGGTGCGTTTATCGCGGCCTCGCTACCGGTCGCGATCGGTCTGTTGACCGACTGGCGGCAGGCGGTCGCCGTCCTCGTTGTTCTCGTGATCTACCAGCAGTTTGAAAACCTCTTCCTGGCGCCGCGCATTACATCGTCCACGATGTCGCTGCATCCTGCGGTTGGTTTTGCCGCGGTGCTGGCTGGCATATCGCTCATGGGCGCGCTCGGTGCAATTGTCGCGTTGCCGTTGGTTGCGATCATTCAGGCCTTTATTTCCGCCTATTTCCAGGAGCACGAAGTGGTTGCGTCCCGGTTGACCGATGATGGGTTGGTGGAACGCCGAAGCCGTTCGCAACCGGCCGCCGCCGACAGCCCTGGTGACCCCGCGGAGTCAGAGACTTAGACCACCGTCCACCTTGATGATCGCTCCGGTCATGTACGTCGAGCGAGCAATACCCAGGCAGGCCTTGGCGACTTCGGTTGGTTGGCCCGATCGACGTAGCGGGGCATTCTTGCCAACCGTCTCGCGGATGTCGTCCCAATCGGCCGTCCAATCGGTATCGATCAGGCCCGGGGCGACCGCATTGACCCGAATGTCAGGTCCAAGCGCCTTGGCAAGAAACACTGTCAGCTGGTTCAGCGCCGCCTTGGACGTCCCGTAAGGGATCGACGATCCCATCGCCCGCATGCCAGCAATCGACGTGATGTTGATTATCGAACTGCCCGGCCCCATGACTTTGGCGGCTGCTCGGGACATGTACCAGGTTCCCATCACGTTCGTCCGCCAGATGCGGTCCCAGACGTCGTCCGTAACTGCGTCTAGGTCACGGTACGGAATGACCTGTGTGTATCCAGCATTGTTTACGAGTACGTCGACCGATCCGAACGCGTCGGTTGCCGCCGAAATGAGGCTTGAACATTCGGCGTCTTTGGTGACATCTGCTTGAACATATATGGCGCTTGGCAGCGAGTCTGCGAACCCGGAGCCACGCTCACGCGAGGTCACCGAGTTGATGACAACCGACGCCCCGGCTGCTGCGAAGCCGCGCGCGACCGCCTCACCGATACCCGAAGCCGATCCGGTCACAACAACTGTCTTGTCTGAAAAGTCGTCCACACATCCTCCCGTCTGCGACGCTAGTTGATCGGGCATGTGTCGGCTAGCGTCGGATGATCGCTCTGGAGGTCACCTGATGTACGAAAGTGAGACTGCCGTGTTCGAAGGTCAGACTGCCGTGATTACCGGAGGGGCCAGTGGGATTGGCCTCGGTCTCGGCCGGCGACTCGGCGGGTTGGGTGCCACAGTCGTACTGGCAGATCTCGATGAAAAGACGTTGGACCTGCGTGTTGATGAACTGGTCGCAGCGGGGATCAAGGCTTTCGGACGCCTTACCGATGTCACTGACCAGGCGACCGTCGACGCCCTCGCCCAGTTTGTAATGAGTGATTTGGGCGGTTGCGATCTGTTGTTCAACAACGCCGGTGTCGCTGTGTTTGGTTCGTTTGTGGAGGCAACCCAAGCCGACTGGGATTTCACTATGGGCGTCAACTTTCAGGGGGTCGTGAACGGGCTTCGGGCGTTCGTGCCAGGAATGGCCAGTCGTGGATCGGGTCATATCGTCAATACCGCCTCGATGAGTGGCCTAATCGGCATGGAGAATCTGAGTGTCTACTGCGCGTCTAAGTTCGCGGTAGTGGGATTGACGGAATCTCTTCGCCGGGAGTTGGCCCCCGCCGGGATCGGCGTGACCGTCCTGTGCCCGATGGTCGTCGATACCCCGATAAGCGAGAACTCGACGCGGATGCGGCCAGCCGATCTGCAGAACAACACCACCGCCCCGGAAGTGACTGCCAATCTGGTCGGAGGAGTGATCGCCGTAGAAGATGTCGCCGATCTGGTTGTTGAGGCGATTCGCTCCAATCAGCCGTACGTGCTTACCCATCCGGAACAGGCGTCGATCCTGGGGCGGAGGGCGGCCCGTCTGGCAGAAGCCGCCGAAAGGTTGGTCGGCCGGTGAGCGGACCCCTAGACCGATATCGGATTATCGAACTTGCTGGTCTCGGTGCCACACCGTTCTGCGGGATGATGCTGGCCGATATGGGCGCCGAAGTCATCGTTGTCGAGCGCCTTGAGGGATCCTCCGACTTGTCTCGCCAGACCCAGGAGATCCTCTACCGGAACCGCCGGAGCATCGGCATCGACCTCAAGCAACCCGATGGCACTGAGCTTCTCATGGAACTCGTCGAAACGGCCGACGGGCTGATCGAAGGTTTTCGGCCGGGGGTCGCAGAACGGTTGGGCGCCGGGCCGGAGGCATGCTGGGAGCGCAACCCGGGGCTGGTATATGGTCGGATGACCGGATGGGGACAATCGGGCCCGCTCAGCCAGTCGGCTGGCCACGATATCGATTACATCGCTGTCTCGGGGGTACTTGGGGCGATCGGGCGAGTCGGGGAGCGGCCGGTCCCGCCGCTGAACCTCGTTGGAGACTTCGGGGGTGGTGGATTGCTTCTGGCGTTCGGGATGGTTTGCGGGCTACTCGAGGCGAAAGAGTCTGGACTCGGTCAGGTGATCGATGCGGCCATGACCGACGGGTCGGCCGTTCTTTCGACGATGGTCTACGGCATGGCTGCCGCCGGACTTTGGGATCTGCATGAGAAGGGCGTGAATCTGCTCGATTCCGGGGCTCCGTGGTACGACACATACACCACCTCGGACGGCGCCTACATGGCTGTGGGGGCCATCGAGCCGCATTTCTACTCGACTTTTCTCGGGGGGCTCGGGCTCGATTCGGCCGAACTGCCTGATCAACACGATTCGGGTCGCTGGCCGGAGCTCCGTCAGCGATTCACTGAGCGTTTCGCCGAGCACACGCAAGCCGAATGGACCGAGGTGTTCGGCGGTACCGATGCGTGCGTTTCGCCGGTGCTCGACTTCGCTAGCGCCGCCGATCATCCTCATAATGTCGCCAGGGAGACTTTCATTGAGGTAGGAGGCATCATCCAGCCGGCACCAGCTCCCCGTTTCGGGAGAACAACCACTCCCCACCCGGCTCCGCCGCCACGATCGGGGGCAGACACCGATTTGCTGCTCGACGAGCTCGGGATCGATCCGGAGACCATTGCCGGACTGCGGGCTGGGGGAATTGTCGGCTGACGTACCGGCACAGGGACATCTGGTGGCGGCTACGATTAGTGGCTACTGCTCACCATGTTGCCGGAGGAATAATGCAGGAATACTCGAGCCCAGTGGCGGTTCAGATCGACCCGAACGAGACAGTGGCCGACGGCCTATGGGAAGCCGAGCGCACCCATCCGAACCGAGCCGCACTCGCTTACCGAGACGGAGCCGGCTTTGTCGACGTCTCGACCAAAGAGTTAGCGGATCGAGTTCGTCGGATCGCGGCTGGGTTTATGGCAGCCGGGATTGAAAAAGGCGACCGGATCTGCCTTTTTTCCTCGACGCGCCGCGAATTCACCGAGGTTGACTATGCCATCTGGGCGGCCGGGGCAGCAACCGTCACGATCTATGAAACATCCTCAGCCGAACAGGTCGAATGGATCGTCAAAGACTCGGGCGCCACGGCGATCGTTTGTGAGAACGATCATCTTGTAGAGGTCTTCAATGAGCGGGCCGGCACGCTCGGCACCGTTCAACACATTTTCTCGGTCGATTCGGGGGGTCTCGACGATCTCATCGAGTCAGGGTCCGGAATCTCGGACGAGGACGTCATGGCCCGCGCCAAGTCAGTTGGACAGGCCGACCTGGCCACCCTCGTCTACACGTCGGGCACGACCGGTTTGCCGAAGGGCTGCCATCTCACCCATCGGAACTTCGTATTCGTAACTCGCAACGTCGCCGAGGATGCCAAGGATGTTTTGTACCCGGGGGCGTCGACGCTGATGTTCCTGCCTCTGGCGCACATTTTTGCGCGTCTCGTGCAGGTCGGATCCGTCAATACCGGATCGAAGATCGCTTACTCAACTGGCATCCCACAGCTGATGGAAGAGCTCCAGATGGTCAAACCGACCTGGATCTTCTCAGTGCCGCGCGTCTTCGAGAAGGTCTACAACAGTTCGGCCGCTCGGGCTGCCGATGACGGTAAGGGCAAGATCTTCGATACGGCTGCGCAGACTGCCATAGACTTCGCTCGCCAGAGCGAAACCGGCACGGTCGGGATTGTGACCCGCATCAAGCACACGATTTTTGACAAACTGGTGTACTCAAAGATCCGGACCGCTCTGGGAGGGCGGGCCACGCATGCGATCTCTGGTGGTGCACCGCTTGGTGAGCGACTCGGACATTTCTACTCGGGTATCGGCGTCAAGGTTTATGAGGGTTACGGGCTGACGGAGACATCTGCTGGCTCGACGCTCAACCGGGACGGTGCCATGAAGATCGGGACCGTTGGCAAGCCGATTTCCGGCGTCTCGATTCGTATCGGGGAAGACGGAGAGGTCCTGATAGCCGGGGACCATGTCTTCTCGGGATACTGGAACAACGATGGGGCCACTGCCGAATCGATTGTGGACGGCTGGTTTCACACCGGCGATATCGGAGCCCTCGATGACGAAGGCTTCCTCCGCATAACGGGGCGCAAAAAGGAAATCATTGTTACGGCCGGCGGTAAGAACGTCGCCCCGGCAGTGCTCGAGGACCGGTTGCGAGCCCACCCACTCGTCAGCCAGTGTGTCGTTGTTGGCGATGCCCAGCCGTTCATCGCGGTCATGGTGACTGTCGACCCCGAAGAGTTCGTCCGGTGGAAGGGTCAGCACGAAAAGACCGGTGAAGTCGCCGACATGGTCGACGATGCCGACTTGCGTGAAGCGATCCAGGCGGCCATCAACGAGGCCAACGGGGCAGTGTCAAAGGCCGAGGCGATCAAAGAGTTCCGGATCCTGCCGGCTGATTTCACTATTGAAGGTGGCGAGATAACGCCGACCCTTAAGGTGAAGCGCAACGTCGTGCACGACAAGTACAGCTACGTGCTCGCCGACATCTACAAGAAGTAGTCGTCCGGGCTTTTCAGCCAAGGACAGAACAGCAATCGAGGGGCCTCTCTGGAGGCCCCTCGATTATGGATTATCCGACCCAGGCCTTGTCGGTCGCACGCAATCGCTCGGACAAAGCGGCGAGAAGTTTCCGCGACATGCTGGGAATTGCGTCAAGGAGAATCCGAAAGTCGCGACGACTGAACAGGAGTAGGTCTGAATCGGCGCTGGTAGTGAGCGTCGCTGACCTGGGTTGGTCGTCGAGTAGCGCCATTTCTCCTGCGATGCCCCCAGGTCCGATCACTGCCAACTTGCGGTTGTTTCGCCGAATGGTGATCTCACCGGAGACCACCATGAAACACTCCGACCCTGGCTTGTCCTCGTTGGCGAGAACTTGTTTCGAGGGCACATGGATCTCTTCGCAGTGTCGGGCCACTTCAGCAAGTTCTTTCTGCGAGAGCTTGCTGAACAGCGGGATGGACTGGATGTGAGCGATCTTGTCGCTCTTGCGTTTGAAATGGGCCATGGCAGCTTCAAGCTCCTCGAGGTGACGAACCCACAGCCTATTTGCTTTGGCGAGGATTCGCCGCTTATCTGCGGAACCGTTTCTCGCCGTGTAGGTTTTACTGTCATGGATATCAACGAATCTGTCGTGCCAGCAACCAATACGATGACCAAGGACGAGCGTGACTGGTCGATGTGGTCACACTTTTCGACGCTATCGGTCCTGGTTGGGATCCCGGGCTTCATCGGTCCTGCCGTCATATGGTTCATGAAAAAGGACGAGTCGCCTGTAATCGCCGAACAGGCGAAAGAATCGCTCAACTTCCAGATCTCCATGTTCATCTACATGGTCATCTCGGCCATTCTGATTTTCGTTGTCGTTGGTATCATCTTGCTGCCGTTGGTCATCATCGCCGACATTGTTCTTGCCATAATTGCCGGAGTCCGTGCAGGCGAAGGTGTGGCGTACCGATATCCAATGACCATCCGTTTCCTCTAGATTCAGCAGACTCCTAGCGTCCGCTTTCGGCTGTCGGCTGGTGAACGGACGTTAACCCGGCGGGGCTAAACTCTTGTATGTCGCCACCAACGGAGCTTGAAGCCATGTCTGCCATCACCTTTGATAACCGGGTTGCCATCGTCACGGGTGCCGGTGGTGGATTGGGGCGGACCTACGCGCTCGAATTGGCGCGGCGGGGCGCCCGAGTTGTTGTGAACGACCTGGGCGGGTCGGTTGACGGTTCGGGGGGCTCTTCGCGAGCCGCAGACACCGTCGTCGACGAGATCGTTGCCGCCGGTGGCGAAGCGGTAGCAAACTACGATTCAGTTTCGTCGCCCGAGGGCGGGGGAAACATCGTGCATTCCGCCATTGAGGCGTTCGGTGGTCTCGACGTACTCGTCAACAATGCCGGGATTCTCCGGGACTCGTCGTTCGCGAAGATGACCACATCCCAGGTCGATGCGGTCCTCGACGTCCACCTCAAAGGGGCTTTCTACGTCTCGCAACCCGCCTTCGCCCACATGAAGGAGCGGGGATACGGTCGCATTGTCAACACGTCATCTCCGTCTGGACTTTTCGGGAACTTTGGTCAAACCAACTATGGCGCCGCCAAAGCAGGTCTGATGGGTATGGCTTCAGTGATGGCCATTGAAGGAGCCAAGTACAACATCAACGTCAATACGATTGCTCCGGTCGCCAAAACACGGATGACTGAGGATCTTCTGGGGCCGCTCGCAGACATGGTCCATCCCGAGCAGGTCACGCCATTGGTTGTGTACCTCGCTGCCGAGGCGTGTGACCTCACCCACCAGGTGTTCTCGGTTGGGGGAGGGCGGTATGCCCGCATCTTCGTTGGTGTCAACGACGGGTGGTTCGCTGGCCAGGACGTAGTGCCGAGCGTTGAAGAGATTCAGGAGAATCTCGACACTATCCAAGACATCTCCGAATACGTCGTACCGATGAACAACGCCGATGAAATGGCGCTGCTTTTCAAGGCCCTCAAGGGATAACGCGATGTCGACTTCCGCAGAAACAGAACAGCGTCTCATCGACGAACGTATTGACCAGCTGCTTGCCGAAACTCCCCACCGTGAAGGGCCAGAATTCTGGGGCAAAATGTACGACCTGGGGCTCGCCTGGGTGCACTTTTCGGAAGGATTCGGCGGCCTCGGGTTTAGTCCCAAATACCAGAAGGACATCATTTCGCGACTGCGCTCCGCCGGAGCCTCCTTCTCCAACTACCAGGTAAACATCCTGGGAATTGGAATGGGTGGCCCGGTGCTGTCCGCTCACGGGACTGACGAACAAAAGGCTCGCTGGCTGCGACCCATGTACACGGCTGAGGAGATCTGGTGTCAGATGTTCTCCGAACCCGGGTCGGGGTCGGATGTGGCTTCGCTGTCGATGCGAGCAGTTCGCGATGGCGAGGAGTGGGTGGTCAACGGTCAGAAAGTGTGGACCACTTTGGCTCATGTCTCCAAGTGGGGAATGCTGGTCACTCGGACCGATCCGGACGTACCAAAACACCAGGGCCTAACGTACTTCATCGTCGAAATGGATTCGCCGGGCGTGGAAGTGCGCCCGCTCTATCAGATCACCGGCGAAGCCGAATTCAACGAGGTCTACTTCACCGATACCCGGGTGCCGGACAGCAATCGGGTCGGTGACGTCGGAGATGGCTGGCGCCTTACCCTGACCACATTGATGAACGAGCGAGTCGCGATCGGATCGAATGTCACTCCGCGAGGATCTGGGGCGATCGGCGACGCTGTCCGGGTGTTCAACGAAAAGGGTGTGACCGATCCGGTCAAGCGGGACAAACTCACCAGCCTCTGGGTTGAAGCCGAGGCCATGCGATTGACGAATATGCGAGCCTCGGACCATCGAAAAAAGGGTGTCCCCGGTCCGGAGGGATCCACGGGGAAACTGCATTGGGCAGACCTGAACAAACGAATCACCGAATTTACAGTTGAGTTATTGGGCGCGGACGGGTTGGTCCTACCAGAGGGCTATACGCACGGTCGGCCTTCCATGGCCGGACTCAGCGGGCAGACAACGCAGCGGGCGTTTCTTCGGGCCCGGGCCAACAGCATCGAGGGCGGCACGTCCGAGGTGATGAAGAATATCCTGGGAGAACGGGTACTCGGCCTCCCAGGTGAACCCCGGGTTGATAAAGATCTCCCATGGAAAGATGTTCCCCGTTCGTAGGAACCAAACGTCCAACTCTGGCGTCAGAGGACCATGACTCGATCTTTAATTGCATTCTTGACGGCTGTCTCCCTGGTGTTGGCCGCGTGCGGCGGAGGCGAGATCGGCCAGCCCGATCCTGATCCGGTTGGAGATGAGACGCCGACAACGCAGCCGCCCGGTGAAGCCGACCTCTGGGGGTTTGAAGTTCCGACCAACCCCGATGCGGTCTTGCTTGAGTGGCTCTCGGTAGGCGGTTTTGTTCCCGTCGAATACAACGTCGGTCGGGCGCCCCGGTTTGTCCTCACGGCTGGTGGCCAGCTGTACTTCGAGGGTCCGATGACGCTTCAGTATCCGGGGCCTCAGCTGGTCCGCTTCCAGAAAGCGCAGCTAACTCAACCGCAAATGACTGCGGTCCTCGAAGCGATCAGTAACACGGAATTGGTGCGAGTGGCCGAAGGCTCCAACGAGTCAGCCAACCAGACTGTTGCCGATGCCGATACGAGTGTCTTTGTGCTTCACCACGCCGACGGTCGAACCAGCAGGTACTCGATCTACGCGTTCGGCATCGAGTCCGGCGACACCGACGTGTCCGAATTCGATGCGCTAGCTCGGGCGGTCGAGGCGGGAACAGGCGAAGAAGCCAGTGTGGCGGCGATCGAGCGCCTCCAGGTGGTCATTTCGGCTGGCGGATCCGGCGAAGAGCTGAGCACCGTGGTTGATTGGCCGTTTGGCGACCTCACCGAGGTTCCGAGTGTGTTTAACGAGGTGCGCTGCCTCGAAATTAGCGGCGATGAGCTAGCGGAAGCCGTCGACCTGTTCGACAACGCCAACTCGGCGACGTTGTACTCGTCGGGCGGCGAGAACTGGCGAGCGTTGGTGCGTCCCCTCCTGCCCCACGAAGAGGCGTGCGCCCTTCCCTAGTGCACCGACGCATAAGTCAAGCGCGCATCTGGCCGGACCTCGACGCCCCTGGCTGCGTCGATCTTCTTCGATGAACGATCAAGTGCGACGTCGTCGAGCCTTCTTGCCAGATGACGCCGAGTCCTCGGCCATATACGCACAGCACTTAAGCGACGACGCACTAGGTCGCGCCAGGCAGTATCGCCAACAGGATCCCCGACTCGAGGCTGATCGTGGCGATTGGAGAAGTGAACTGGTTGGATAGTCCCCGAGCTTGCCACGGTTCAAGGGTGTCGCCCGTTAGTGGCCAGCGAAGGCCCTGCGTCGTCACACCGATCGCTGATCCTCCAACGGCCAGGAGGCTGACCGTTGCACCTACCGAACCATGTAGCTGGGTCCAGCGATTTACCACATAAACGTGGGCGTACCCGGCCAACCATTCGACCCGCCTGTTCAGCAGTCCGGGAGCAGTGAGTACCGCGGCATTTCCGAAAAAGTGATCGAGGCGCCCGCCATGGCCACCCAACACGATGATCCGTTCGGCGTCGAGCCGGACAGCCGCGTCGAGCGCTAGTTCGAGATCAGTGAAGTTCTTGTCGGTTGGATACTGCTCTATTGGGATGCCTTCGGCGTCGGCAAGCGCCTTGGCCGAAACCGAATCAAGGTCGCCCACAATGAGGTCCACCGTCAAATGGAGGCGACGCGCCTGATCGAGCCCCGAGTCGGCGGCGATCACATACGCGTCGGCAGGGATGTCCTCGATCTGATCGAGGTGCACGGCGTCTCCGCCCGCCAATACAACCGCAGTCGTCGGCTCGTCAAGCATCGGGAGATCCCAGGTAGCGAGCCAACCAGGCATGAACTTCGGAATACCAGTAGATGGAATTATTCGGTTTGAGAATCCAATGGTTCTCGTCTGGGAAGTAAACTAGGCGGGCGTCAACGCCCTTGGCCTTGAGAACCCCGTACAGCTCTAATCCTTGACCCACCGGGACCCGATAGTCCCTCTCGCCGTGGATCACGAGGGTTGGGGTTTCGTAGCCGGCGTAATGTGCAGACGGACTCCAGCGGGCGTTTCGGACCGGATCTTCCCATGGTTCAGCTCCCGCTGCCCGGCCCAAACCAGTCGTCGAATCGGTAGCGTACATGGCGGCCAGGTTGGTGACGGCCGCGTGTGCGATTGCGCATGCGAACCGGTTGGTTTGAGTGGCTAGCCAGGTCGTGAGGTATCCGCCATATGAGCCACCCGTGATCGCCATACGAGCTGCGTCGATGAATCCCCGATCAACGAGCACGTCAGTGGCGGCCATCATGTCGGCGGTAGGCAGATCACCCCATGCTCCTGAGATGGAACTCGTGAAGGTATGACCGAACGAGGAAGATCCGTGGAAGTTCACCAGCGCCACTACATAGCCTGGGGCCGCAAACGCGTGAGCGTTCCAGCGCTGATGCCAAACATCGCCGAAACTCCCGTGCGGGCCGCCATGGATCATGTGAACGAGCGGGTATTGCTGGCGGTCGTCGAAGTCGGGGGGATATACGATGAACATCTGCACATCGGCACCACCCGCTCCCGCGAATGTCGTGTCCTCGACTCGCCCGAGGTTCAGATTCTCGATTAGAGAAGCGTTGAAGGACGTGACGGTTTCGACTTCGCCTGTAGACCAATCAGCTTTGATGATCTCTGGCGGCTGGGAGAGTGTCTGGCGAAGCAAATAGACATGGCCATAAGTACTGGCCGGACTCCCGATTGATCCGTCTGCCACGAACATCTGCGGCGACCCACCGTCCAATGGCACGAGATAGGCGTTGGTTCGGACGGCCGATTCGGCGACTGCAAGAATATGGGCGCCGTCAGGAGCGGCGATCCATGACGATGGTGAGAGGTCCCACCCTTCGGCCAGACGAACCTGCACACCAGAGTCGAGAATTGTCAGGTATACCGGTGTGCCGTAATAGTCCATCTCTGTTGAGGCCCCAAAGACAATGCGGCCATCTGGAAGGAATACCGGTTGCACGTCGTCGCCGGGATTGTCCGGCGTCATCGCCACAATTGGGCCGCCCGCAGTTGGGACACTCCACAGTTCGTATCGGGGACGGGGGAGGGGTTCGTACGCCATGAGGGCTGCGCTAAAGACGACCTGCTGGCCGTCAGGCGAGATGTCGAAGTTGTCGGTTACGACCCCGTTGGATGGTAGGGCCATGAGGGCCATGAGGGTCGGGGTCAGATCCGTTTCAATACCGTCATTCGTCACGTGAAAGAGGTGAGTGACATATTCGTCCGTCAGCCAGGTGTCCCAATGGCGGTAGAACGTCGCCTCGGTCGACCGGGCAGTCACCTTTGACTCGGAGCGTTCCTGCACCACTGATTCGGTTCGACCGGGATCGGGCCCGTATACCCGGGCTCCGACGATGAGGCCCGACCCGTCCGGCAGCCACTGCATGCCGTCGGCGCCGAGGGGGAACGTGGTGATGGGTTCGGCTTCACCTCCATCGATCGCCATGACGTGGACCTGTGCGACTTCGCCGACTTTTCTCAAGAATGCGATCCGGTTCCCTGCCCGGTTTATGGTCGGGCTGGATGCAGAAATCCCCCTGGTCAGAGCCGCCTGCTCTGGCAGTGAATAGACCTGGGTGAGGCCCTCATCGGTGTCTTTATCGTATGTTGTGATGGGGAAGACGCCCCGCCCATTGGGTGCCATGCTGGCTGCGCCGACTCGGGTGACCGCCCACAAGTCGGTCGGTTCGATGACTTTGCTCATGGAGCGAAGCTAACAGGCCCCCACGAAGCAAACCCGCCAGAAGCGATCGCCACAGCAGGTCGGTCCTTGCCAACCGGTTGCACCCGGATCTCGAAGCCGGTTTGAGTGGACGCGGCGTAGACGAACGCCTGTCCGTCGGGCGACCAGATTGTCTGGCTTCGGATGTACTGATCCCAGAAAGGCAGATAGATCCCCACGAATTGCGGCGTCGGTGTGAACCGTTCGAAAGCGAGTGTCTCATCGGCGTTCCAAACCAGCCAGCGCGCCAAGCCCTCCTGAGGAAAGAACTGTAGGAAGGCCAGATCTGAGCCGTCCGGGCTCCACTGGTACGCCCCGACGTTGTCGCTGACTTCCGTGACGGTTCCCTCCTCGATGACCGTGAGCGAACCGATCGGAAGACCATCGAGAAGTGCCAATCGTCCGGCGGCTGCTGCGAAGCTGGCCGCACCGCCGACCTGAGCGACTGCAACTGGGTCATCGGCGATCGGATCTCCCGTGAAGAGCGGCTCGGTAGTTTGGGTGAGAGCGTTTCCAAGCGACGCCGAGAGTGAGCCGGTTCCCAGCCAGGTAATACCATCGGTCGACCATTGCGGAGATCCGAAGTTGGGGCTGACCCGAACATCGACCGGGTCAGAGTCGATCGGATAGATGCGAAGCGTGTCGCCCGACACGTGAGCCGCGATGGCCGTCCCATCCGGAGCCCAGTCAAAGAAGTAGGGCGAGCCGGCATCGGTCAAGATGATCTCTCCGGCCGAGCCGATGATCGCCACCTCGACCTGTCCACTTGGTCCATTACCAAGGAACGCCAGGCGGGTGCTATCGGGACTCCAGTAATAGTAGAACGGGATCATCGGCGGTGGCGCATCGAAGATGGTGCCGTCAGGGAGACGGGTTCTGACGAATTGGCTGACCCCATCGCTGGCTGTCCAGGCGAGGGATCCATTTGAAGCGAATGTTGGCTGAGCTCCGGGAATGGCATCGGTCAGCTCAAGGATCGATGCCCCTTGCGGCGTGTACACGGTCGGAGTGGTGTCGTACGTGACGATGTAGCCAGGAAGGGATTCAAGAAACATCCGTTCGGCGCCAGCGGAGTCAGCGGCAGTCGATGTGGGCGCAGGCTGAGTGCTGTCCGACAGTGGACTCGCGGACGTGCAGGCCGCCATAGCGGCGGCGAAAACGAGCAAACGAGCAGAGCGCATTGCCCTACCTTACGGGCATTCCAAGGCTCCCGGTCTATGCTCTCGCCGATGGATACGATCGGGGTACTCACCTCCGGAGGCGACGCTCCCGGCATGAATGCTGCGATCCGTGCAGTCGTGAAGGTGGCCTCGGCTCGCAACGTGCGGGTGCTCGGCGTCGAACGTGGCTACGACGGCCTCATCGAAGGACGGTTCCGCCAGCTGACCCGAGCGGTCAGCTGGGGTCTTGCGCCCATCGGGGCGCTGCAGTCGGAGGGGAATAAGGGCGGGACCATGCTCGGGACGGCCCGAAGTGTGCGGTTTATGTCTCCCGAAGGTCGAGAGGCAGCCTCGCACCGGATGCAAAGCCTGGGAGTCCGCGGTTTGGTGGTGGTCGGTGGGAGTGGTTCGGTGGCAGGAGCCCACCATCTGGCCCTCGAGTCGCCGATACCGGTCGTTGGCATCCCGGCCTCAATAGACAATGATATCGGTTGCACCTCCGATGCCATCGGCGTCGACACCGCACTCAACACGATCATCGAAGCATGTGACCGGATTTCAGACACGGCGCAGTCACTCAAGCGGGCGTTCGTCGTCGAAGTGATGGGTCGCCAATCTGGGTATCTGGCCATGTCGGCAGCGGTTGCGTCGGCTGCAGACGCGGTGTTGCTGCCGGAGCATCAGAGCTCTGAAGAAGAGATTGTTGATTCGATCTCCGCCCTCATTCGTCGCAACCTCGCCACCGAGCGCGCCAAGCGGCTGGTGCTCATCATCAAGGCGGAAGGGGTGAGCGTTCCGACTGATCGGCTCGTTGCCGAGATCGACCTGCGTCTGCGCGATGCCAACATTGACGTTCGGGGTGCAGTCCTCGGGCACATCGTCCGGGGTGGAGCGCCGTCGTTCCACGATCGGATGCTGGCCGGGCGCCTCGGTCTCGTAGCCGTCGAAGCCCTTATGAACGGCGTAACTGATCATATGACTGCATGGAGGACCACCATCGAGGGAGGAACACCCACGTCCGATCCGATGGTCGAACTGTTCGAGATCTCACAAGTTCTGACCGAAACCGAGGCATTGCTGGACGGTTCGTCGGAGATAACCAAACGGCGAATGCGGCGAATGGAAAATATCCAGGGAGTTCTGTCTCTCTGAGTGCTAGCGGCCGGTCGTGCTGTTTAAGTCTTGCATGGATGCGATGACCTCGTTAGGCACGAGTTCTCCGGTCAGTCGCCAACTCCAGTTTCCAGCGGGTTCGCCTGGCACGTTCATGCGCGCCGACGTATCGAGTCTGAGGAGATCTTGTAGCGGAGCGATCGAAAGCAAAGCCTGCGAGTGCCAACCGGAGCGGATAAGGTCCCAGGCAATGTCGGAACCATCTACGCCCAGGTAGCTGCGGGCTTCGTGGCGGGTAGCTTCGTCGGACGCCATCCACCAACCAACCGTGGTGTCGTTGTCGTGGGTGCCCGTGTAGACCACGCAGTTCTCGGGAAAGTGGTGCGGCAGGAACGGATTGTCTACGTCCCCATCGAAGGCGAACTGAAGGATCTTCATTCCTGGGAGCTGGTACTGGTCGCGCAGGTCGAACACCGCCTGGGAAACTTCGCCCAGGTCTTCGGCGATGATGGGGAGGTCAGGTAAGTGCCGGACAACCGTGTCAAAGAAGGCTGCGCCTGGCCCGTTCACCCATCGACCGGTTTCTGCGGTGCGGCTTCCAGCCGGGATTTCCCAGTAGTCGGCGAAGGCTCGGAAGTGGTCGATGCGGGCCAGATCGACCAGTCGGAGTGTGGCATCCAGGCGATCCATCCACCAGGCAAATTCTTGCTGGTGATGCACATCCCATCGGTATTGGGGGTTGCCCCATAGCTGGCCGGTTGATGAGAAATAGTCGGGCGGAACCCCCGCCACGAGCGTTGGTCGGGCGGCCGCATCCAATTCGAACAGCTCCCGATTAGCCCACACATCGGCCGAGTCAGGCGAGACAAAAATCGGGAGATCTCCGATGATGCGGATCCCACGGGAGGTCGCATATGAGTGCAGAGCGGACCATTGTTTGAAGAAGAGGTATTGCCAAAACGACACCCGCCGGATCTCATTGCCTGCACTGCGCCGAAGCGCAGCGAGGGCGCCGGGGTCGCGGTCACGAAAATCTGCCGGCCAATCGGTGAACGCCACACCGCCATGGCGGGCCTTGATAACCATGAACATCGAGAAGTCGTCGAGCCAGGCTTCTTCTGTTTGGCGGAATCTCTCAAACTCGGCTGCCAACTCGTCGGACGGACGCTTCGAGAAATTCTCATAGGCAACGGTGAGCAGATCCGACTTCCAGGCAATAGTCGGACCGTAATCGACCGATCCGGTTGGAAAGTCCGGCGGTGTCAAGGATTCCACCAGCCCGGCTTCGGCGAGCAGCTCCGGGCTGATAAGCATCGGGTTGCCAGCAAAGGAGGAGAAACACTGATAGGGCGAGTCCCCGTAGCCGGTCGGGCCGAGTGGTAGCACCTGCCAATAGGTGCATCCCATGGCGGCGAGGGCATCGACCCAGCCAAACGCCGTTCGCCCAACGTCTCCGATCCCGTAAGGGCCGGGCAGGGACGTGGGGTGCAGAAGCACTCCACTCGATCGTTCATGCAACATCGGGGCGCAACGTTAGCCGCCTAAGATCGCCAGATGCCCATTGTTGGATCGATCGTCCTGTTCGTCGGGGGACTTGTCCTCGTCGGTGCAACGCTCATATCTGCCATCAGGACGGTTGTTTTGCCCCGGGCCGCCCAGTCGTGGCTCACTGGAATGGTCTTTGGGGCTTCGGGGAAGCTATTCAGACTTCTCGCCAATGAAGGGCGCTCGTTCGAGGCTCGCGACCGGGTAATGGCGCTGTTCGCGCCGATCACGTTGGTACTTTTGCCGTTGGTGTGGGTGATGGTGGTCGGCGCCGGATACACGGCCATGTTCGTTGCCGTTGGCGACTATTCGTGGAACGAGGCGTTCAGCGTGTCGGGGTCGAGCCTATTGACGCTCGGATTCACGCCAGTCGAATCCACCATTGAGCACGTGTTGGCGTTCTCGGAGGCAATACTGGGCCTCGGACTAGTCGCGTTGCTGATCACGTTCCTCCCGTCCATCTACTCATCGTTTGCTAAACGGGAGTCGATGGTGACCCTCATGGAGGTTCGCGCCGGCACCCCTCCTAGCGCGACCGAGTTTCTTCTTAGATTCCACCGGATCGGCTGGGTCGTACATCTCGACCAAGAGTGGGCCGCCTGGGAGCAATGGTTCGCCGAGGTTCAGGAGTCACACACGACGTTTCCTGCGCTGAACTTTCTTCGCTCCGCTGAGATGGGGCTGTCCTGGATAACCGCCGCCGGGGCTGCGCTCGACGCGGCGGCACTCGCCCAAACGTCCCTGGTCCGCCAGCCGAGTCCGTCCGGGCAGATCGTGATTCGGGCGGGATTCATGACGCTGCGGCGCATCGCCGACGTGTTCGGGATCGCCTACGACCCTGATCCTCAGTACGGCGACCCGATCGCTCTCACCCGGGCCGAATTCGAGCTGGCGCTCGACCGGTTCTCCGAGGAAGGGTTAGAGGTCGTGGACGACCGGGACCAGGCATGGAGGGACTTTGCTGGATGGCGAGTGAACTATGAGGCCGTGTTGTTAAGCCTCGCCGAGTTGATCATGGCGCCATATGCCCCGTGGGTGTCGGACCGCTCTAGCGTCCAGATGGCGCACCCGAAGCGGATTCGGTGGGGCGCTCGTCTATCTGGATCGTGAGGCTGGAGAAAGCAGTCCGTAGGGCGAGTTCCACCTCGGCAGGATCGGCTCCGGTCGCGAATAGGAAACCCAGATAGCGGTTGCCTTCCGGCCAAGCTTCGACTCCTTCGCCGATCGGGATACCTACGATCAGGTCGGTGATCCCGTCGACGGCTCGGGCTTCAGCCTGTCCCAAGATGCCACGGAACGTGCCGGTGGTGGGGGTTGGAAGCATCATGACGCCCGAGGCCGGGTGGTAGGACCGGACATCGGGGATCCGCATGCCGAGAGCAGCCCGCAGCAACATTGTTTCCAGGCTCGTCCCGAGCAGGCCGAACTGCAGCGCCTGGCCGCACAACCCTCCAATCGGACGGGCGGCCAGTTCAATCAGGCGAACGAATGACCGATCGATTCGCAGTTCGGCGTGGATAGGGCCTTCGGATAGGCCAATCGCATCGATGGCGCGCTGGGTTACGGAGGCAACCTCTGCAAGTACTTCTGGATGATGCCGTGAGGGTGTCACGTATATCGACTCCTCGAAGTAGGGTCCATCGAGTGGGTCGGGTTTGTCCAACACGGCCAGGATTTTCAGGGAGCCGGCGACGAGTACCCCTTCGACGGCTACCTCTTGCCCAGGGACAAATCGTTCGAAGAGTAAGGGTTCGTTCGGGTTTCGATCGGCGCAGGCAAGGATTCTTCTGATTCTGGCTACTGCCTCCGGAGCCTCATCGGGAGCATCGATTCTGATGACCCCCTGAGATGCGGCCAAGCTGAGGGGTTTGATGACCAGTGGCATCTTGAGGCTCTTGGCAACTTCGACGACGTCGGCAGATCGTTCGACGACAACGAATGGCGGCTGCGGTACCTTGTCGCGTAGTGCCCTGCGCATCATGGCTTTCTCACGGGTGACAGCTACTGCGGCCGGATGGTTGTGGGCTAACCCGAGTTCGTGGGCGGCGTAGGCAGCCACCAACACTCCCTGATCATCGACCGGGACAATGGCAGAAAACGGCGTGGTTGCGTGGCGGTCGACGATGTCACCGGCAGCCTTCACGGGACTGGCGAGGTCAGTCAAAATGAAGTCCGCCTCATCTAGCAAGAGCTGTCTCTTATCTGAGACGACTGTGAGGGATACGCCGAGGTCGCGGGCAGCCTCAACGAAGGCCCTGGCCCGGTAGGTTTCCGAGGGGAGGATGATCGCGAGCCGCTGCATACCCCCATGATGGCTGTTTGTGTGACGACAGGGAAAACTGAACTAACATGCGAATTCACGCCCAGTGGAGATTCACGTGACTACCCAGCCCCTTTCGATCAGCGACGACGCGGTCGCCAAGATCAAGGAAATACGAGATGCCGAAGAGTCCGAGCACGAACTCGCCCTCTTCATCGAGATCACCGGGATCAAAGGCCCACAGTTTGTTTACGAACTCAGCTTCATGCCGGTGTCCGATCAGAAAGACACTGACGGGCTCTACACATACGGTGACCTCACAGTCCTCATCCCAAACAAAGACACCGAAAATCTTGACGGGGCGGTGCTTTCGTTGGGATCCGATCCGGCCAATCCGGCGCTGGCCATAGACAACCCCAACCAACCCGCCACGCCGCTGGCGTCAGGGGTGGGCATCCCGGGTGACCTCACCGGCCCGCTGGCAGACAAGGTGCAGCAGGTGCTTGAACGACAAGTCAATCCCTCCATTGCCGGACATGGTGGCGCGGCGCGGCTCGTATCGGTCGACGATCGCACCGCCTATCTCGAGCTGATGGGTGGGTGTCAGGGGTGCGGCATGGCGTCGGTCACGTTGCAACAGGGCATCGAGCGGATTCTCAAAGAGGCGATCCCGGAGTTGTTGGCAGTTGAAGACGTGACGGATCACGCTTCGGGAACCGACCCCTATTACGAGGCTGCCAAAAAGTAGCTAGCGGGTTTCGATGCGCAAGATGTGTGGCCGGTTCGCCCAAACCAGTCCCGCCTGTGTTTCGAGGCGAACCCACGGCTCCTTCAGCGCATCAGAGATTCGCTTGCCGTGGCCCTCTTCGAAAAGTAGTTGGCCGTCGAAGCGGTGACCTCCAACGAGTTCGATTTGGGCATGAGCCCTTCCGTAGAATCCGATCGGCTCAGCCCCTGATACCGCCCGGATGGCTGAGATCCCCGCCTTACCAATGAGCTGGAAACGTTCGCCCCGAATCCTGAAGGGCAGCATCGGCTCCTGGTCATCGGTCAACAGTTCGCCGACGGTCTCGGCGCCACTTCGATGGATCGACTGTTGAGCCAGAAAGATCGTTCCTGCGTCGACGGCACCGTCGACAAGATACAAGGTCGCCGGAACCGGCTGCTTTTTGATATGCAAGGCTTCCATCAATTCCTCACGATAGACCTGGTTGATTTCAGCTCGGGCATCTAGGACCGGGCCAGCAGTCCGTGGCGGCTTTCACGTGTCAGTGCGGGCTTTCACTATGTGTTGCCGGCTTAGCCACGTAATCGCCGAGCCGGCTCGAAGAGCGTGCCATTCGAACGTTCCATTGAAGGCGTCCGAGATTCGATCGCCGAACCCGTTCGGGACGTGTAGGTCGCCGACAAAGGTATGGCCGCCGGATGTCTCGATTTGGGCGGCAACCTCGCTCGACAAGGTTTGCGCTCCAGCAAATTCGGCAGCTACCTCAATAGCCACCACGTGGTTGCGCCCAAGCAGCACGAATCGGCCCGATAGGTCGAGCATCGGGAGCATCGGTTCGGCCGATCTGACCAGGTCGAGAACCGTTTCTGGGCCGCTGTGGTTGGCGCTGAACTCTGCGAGGAACACTGTGCCGCGCATCACCCTGGAATTGGTGAGGTACAGCGTCGCTGGTGCCTCCAGCTTGGCCACGCGGTAATCGTTCATGCCGATTGTTTGGCAGGGTGCGTCGCCGGCAGGAACGGCACGATGAGTTCCGTGTTGATAGCCCGCTCGAAGGCCGTTTCTGGATCGATGCGCTTGGCGTTGAGTAGCTCGAGAATCGCATGATCGAGGGTTTGCATGCCTCCCGATCGACCCGTCTGCATGAGGGAGGGAATTTGGAAGGTTTTGCCTTCTCGAATGAGATTGCCAATTGCCGGGTTACAGATCATGATCTCAAGTGCGGCTATCCGTCCCGGCTTGTCGACGGTGCGAAACAGCGTTTGGGCGACGACTGCCTTAAGCGAATCAGCGAGCGTCGAACGAATCTGTTCTTGTTCATCGGCCGGGAATACTTCGATAATGCGGTCTACCGTCTTGGCCGCGTTGTTGGTGTGGAGTGTGCCGAACACGAGGTGACCGGTAGCGGCAGCCTCAATAGCCAGGCGAATCGTTTCGAGGTCGCGCATCTCGCCGACCAGGATTACGTCGGGGTCTTCGCGCAGCGCCGCTCGGAGGGCAGCCGCGAACGACTGTGTATGGCTGCCGACTTCGCGATGATTTACAAGCGACATCCTACTTCGATGCACGAACTCGACCGGGTCCTCGATAGTGAGGATGTGATCGTTGCGGGTCTTGTTGGCCTCGTCGATGATGGCGGCGAGAGTGGTGGACTTTCCGGATCCGGTCGGTCCCGTGACCAGGACGAGTCCTTTGTGCAGTTGGGCAAGGTTCCGGACCTGCGAAGGCAGGTTGAGCTGCTCGCACGTGAGGATTTCCTGGGGAATGAGGCGAAAGACGCCAGCGGCGCCCAACTTCTGAACAAATAGGTTGGCGCGGAACCGGGCTAGCCCCTCGACTTCGTAGCCAAAGTCGACGTCGCCACGTTCCTCGAAATCGGCCCAAATGGCCGGGGGGGTGATTTCGCGAAGAAGCGCGCGCACGGTCTGGTCGTTCAACGGTTCGGACTTGAGGCGAACCAGGTCGCCATGAATGCGCATTATCGGCACCTGTCCGGCTACCAGGTGCAGGTCAGACCCTCCCTGTTGGTGAAGCCCTCGAAAGAGCGCATCAAGTTTGGCCATCTGACCCTCTGTCGTCGTCCATATAAGCCTGCCTAGCGTAGCGGCCATTGCCGAGAAGTTGGGGAAGGCGTCTCGGCCCGGGATCCGCAAGCCCGGCTAGCGTGCGTCCATGGATGCCGTGTCGTTGCTCTACGTCGCCAGCCTGGTTTTCGGCTTCTCGCTCGTAGCGAAGCGGCTTGAGCCGGGAATAGTCACACCACCGATCATCTTCGTCGGGTGTGGAGTGGTGCTCGCCTGGACGCCTTGGTTCAATGGCATATCCAGGCCGATCATCGAAAGCCTGCTCGAAGTTACCCTGGCTCTTGTGCTGTTCTCCGACGCCGCCAGGGTTGACCTTGCAGTGGTTCGAGAACGGTTACATATTCCGGTGCGGTTGCTTTTGGTCGGGTTGCCGTTGACGATCGGCCTCGGACTGCTGATTGGTCGACCGATGCTGGGGTCGTGGGCCGCCGCCGCTTTGTGCGCTGTGATGCTCGCTCCCACGGACGCCGCCCTGGGCGAGGCAGTCGTGAGTGATCGGCGGGTTCCCGTATTCGTTCGTCAGTCGCTGAGTGTTGAATCCGGTCTCAATGACGGCCTGGCGGTCCCGGCCCTGACCGCAGCAGTGGCGTTTGCCATCTCAATGGATACTGGGGTGGACGGCATTGCGCCAGCGATACTCTCGGTTTTTGTCGGTGTGGTGGTTGGGATTGGCGCTGGGTGGATCGGAGCAGCGGCCCTGAAGGCGTCCACCAGGCGCGGTTGGTCCGATGTGATGGGAACCCGGATCGGCACGCTCGGTTTGGCTCTAGCCACGTATGCGGCGGCCGAAACGTTTGGAGCGTCGGGCTTTGTTGCGGTGTTTGTAGCAGGGATGGTGCTGGGAAGCCGGGCCCGTGAGCTCTGCTCGAGCCTATTTGCCTTTACCGATAACGAGGGACGGCTGCTGACCTTGCTCTCGTTCCTGGCTTTCGGAGCAACGGCAGTGCCCGTGGCAATGGCGAATCTCACGTGGCCAATTGTGGGATACGCCGGCCTATCGCTGACGGTGATCAGAGGTGTGCCTGTTGCCATCTCCCTTGTTGGATCGAAACTTCGACTGGTGACCGTCGCCATGATCGCCTGGTTCGGGCCGCGTGGGATCGCGTCTGTGGTCTTTGTGCTGCTGGCTGCCGAGTCTTTGGGCCACTCTTCGGAGCTTGGTCAGTTAACGCTCACGGTCGTCACCTTCACGGTGCTATTGAGCGTGGTGTTGCACGGTATGTCGGCCGCTCCGCTCGCCGCTCGATACGCCAGAGCACTCTCGGACGCCACCGAGGATATGCCAGAGATGATGGAGATGATCGAGATGACCGACCTGCCCGAAGAACAAGCGTAAGCAGCCGATCCGCGTAGTCTGTCGGCATGCATCAATCTGACGGGAACCCCGCCGGCTCGCCACCTCCGTTGCCTCCCAGAACCCGGGTTGGGCGGGGTGGAATTTACCTCGGCCGTATTTTCGGAATACCGGTCACCGCTGGCCTGTCGTGGGTCGTCATTATGGGGCTCCTCACGTGGAGTCTTCAGCGCAATCTCGACGCGGGATTGAGCGGCTGGTTGGCGGCTGGGTTTGGCGCATCGATGTTTCTGATCGGAGTCCTCCTTCACGAGGTTTCCCATTCGGTGGTTGCCATTCGTCGTGGCGTGCCGGTGAAACGGATTCGTCTCATGGTGTTCGGCGGTGTGTCGGAGTTGGCTCATGAGGCCAAGAAACCCGGTGACGAGTTCATGATCGCCGCCTCCGGTCCGATTTCTTCGGCGGCGCTCGGAGTGCTGTTCCTGGCGCTCACGAACATCTCCTCATCGGCCGTTCTCACTCCGACGTTGCGTTGGGTGGGGTGGATCAACATCTGGTTGGCTGTGACGAATCTCCTGCCCGGTATCCCGTTAGATGGGGGACGGGTGCTCCGGTCGGCCGTTTGGAAGGCAACGGGCAACCGGGTGCAAGCGACCCGTATCGCCGCCCGCGCTGGCCAGGCGCTGGGCGGATTGGTGATGCTGACTGGGCTGGCGTTGTTCGGTTGGCTCGGATTCGATGGTCTGTGGATCGGATTCATCGGATGGATCTTGTTCGGGGCGGCCAGCGTCGCCTATTCGCAGCCTTTTACGGACAATGACCTACTGGAACTCCCGGTAGACACGGTGATGCGCCCGGTCGGTGGTTATGTGTCTCCGGCAACTGGAATCGCAAATGTTGACTTCGGTGACCTGGAGGTGCTCCCAGTCCTGGGCCCTTGGGGAGAGGTGCTCGGTGTCTTGCATCGGGCCTCGGTGGATCCCGTCACCACTACTCAGGTGCGCGATGCCATGGTTCCGGTCCGGGCCGCCGAGATCGTCGACAGCGGTACCAGTGTTGCGCAGCTGCTTCAGAAGCTCGGATCGCGAGACTTCAACGCGGTGGTCATGGCCGATGGGGAACCGGTCGGCATCGTCCGGCCATACGAACTCACTGAGTACTCAGGTCGTCAGCCCTGACAAGTAAGGGGACGATTGTGGCGGCCGTCCCGATGAGTTCTACTGCGCCGCGTCGATCGCGACCCGAAGGCTGAGTGTTCACGGTGATAACTCTGCTGGCTTCGTCGATGAGGCTGGCCGCCGGCCAGACTTCGCCACTGGTTCCGATCACGACCACGACGTCGGCCGACCGGATCGCAGACTCTGCAGCCGCCCAGGCTTGCGGAGGGAGCATCTCGCCGAACCACACCACGCTTGGACGAAGTGCCGCACCGCAGGTCGGACAGGTCGTTTCCCCTGGCGGATCGGTGAGATCGACACTCGCTGAGAACCCACAATTGGCGTTGCAGCGGTCGGTATCAAGCGTCCCGTGGAGGTGGATGATGTTTTCGGCTCCGGCCCGTTCGAGCAGGTTGTCGACGTTCTGCGTTACGTGGGCTTTCCAATTTGTCTGCGCCAACGCCAAATGGGCGGCGTTTGGTTTTGTCCCAGCCAGGGTGCGCCGCCGGGCGGCATACCACTCGATAACTTTGGTCGGGTGGGCGCAGAATCCTTGAGGTGATGCATAGATCGTCGGGTCGACCTGCTTCCAGACCCCGTCGGGGTCGCGGAACGTGGCGATTCCGGATTCGGCCGACAACCCGGCGCCGGAGAATGACACAATGGTGTCGGCCTCAGCCAGCATTCGACGGGCGTCGATCAGTTTGGCGTTCATACGCCTGCCTGCTGTTCGGGTGACATATGGCTCATTGTTCGAGTACCTCGAGTATCGCTTCGCCGTAGGTCTCGGCTTTGGTCGAACCGATGCCGGGGCAGGCCAGGAGTTCCTCAAGTGTGGTCGGTCGGCGGGCGGCGATTCCGGTTAGGTGCTTGTCGGTGAGCACGATGTAGGCGGGCACATTCTGCTGGCGGGCGGTTTCGGTACGCCACTGCTTGAGCGCTTCTACCAGGCCGGGATCGGCGGTTTCACTTGGCTGGGCCAACGGCGCAGAAATCGAACCGACTCGGACACGTTCTCGCCACGGGACGGTCAGCTGGGCTCCCGTGGCCAGTTCGATGATCGTGCCTTCGGAAGCGAACTCGATGACCGTTCCGTCGTAGCCGCCCCAGCGCAGTCGATCGCCCAAAGTTGGAACGATGCCCCCGGTTGCTGGTGGGACGGGGCCGCGGTGGCGGGCGGCGTCTTTCCGCTTCCGTTTCTTTGGAGCGGTTCCGGTGAGTTCGGCGATGAACGGCGAGGGACGGGCCTGATCGCCAACTATGGCAACCGCTTCGATGCCCCGGGTCATGGCCACGTGGAATACCCGCCGCTCTTCCTCCTCGTCATCGGCCAGCTGATGAGGCAGGACCCCGTCGGTGACGCTGTAGACGAGCACGCACGGCCACTCGGCTCCCTTGACCTTGTGGATTGTCGATAGCATGACGCCCGATGCCGATCCTTCTGAGGCGAGCAGCGACTCAAGTTTCGATTGGAAAGCGATCGGATCCGGATAGAGGTCGGCGAGTTGGCTGATCGCATCGAGGTCGTCCTTATGGCCGGACCGGTCCGGTACCTTGCGAGACTGATCAAGGAGCATCGCGGCGCGATCGAGCCCCACCGACTTTCGCACGGCCTCCACTACCTCGGCTGTTGTTCCGAGGGCGGCGTTGGCTACGGTCTCGAGGTCGGCGATGAACTCGTCGAATCTGTCCTGGAACCGCTCTTCGAGTCGCCCCGATGCTGCGGCGAGTTCCCCGAAGCTCCACCGTTGCCTGCTCGATATGAGCGATGACGCGACCCGGGTCATTCGCCGCGGCGGTCGGCCCAATACCTCACGGAGGTCGTCGCGGCTCATAACTTCAGGAGAGAGCCCGAGCCGAAGATACGCAAGGAACGCTCTGACCGCCGTGCGGCGGAGAAAGTCGGGACCTACCGGGGCCGTATGAGGGATGCGGCGTTCCGTAAGAATCGCCTGAACCGGTAACAAGGCATGGTTGACGCGGCTGAGCACGGCAATCTGGTTGGCTCGATGGTCGGTGAGCCACTCGGCGATGATGTCAGCGGCGACCGTCCCCTGAATGTTGGACGGGCTGACCTCGACCCGCAGGTCGGGCGGCGAGATCGCCGCCGGTGACACGATTGATTTGGGAATCCGGCGTTCGTTGTAGCTGAGAAGGTGTTTGGCGGCTTCGACGACAGCGGCAGGTGAGCGGTAGTTGGTTTCCAGGGCGTAGTGGCCCGCGCCCGGGAACAGGTCGTCGAATTCGATCAGAAACGAAGGGTCGGCTCCGGCATACCCGTAGATGACCTGATCGTCGTCTCCGACCCCGAACACCTGGTAGGCGGGTGCCGAAATGAGTCGTAGGAGGAGCAAGTAGGCGGGCGTCAGATCCTGGAACTCATCGACGAGTAGATGGCGCGCCGAACTGCGTACCCGCCCCCGCAGATCAGGGTTGGTAAGCATCAGCTGAATCGCCTGGTAGATCTGTTCGTCGAAGTCGAGGGCTCGACGCTCCTGCAGGCGAGTCCGATACTTTTCGTAAACCTCACTGAATCCGGGGGTGTCGTCGCGCTGATCCTCTACAACCGACGGCTCGATGAGGCCGATCCGAACGCTCGTGAGGGCTTCGAGGTACGGGGCGGTGATATCGCGGTTCTGGGCGGGCTGGGCGGGAATGATCGGGGCGAGAATTGACCGCTGATCCCGTTCGTTGAGCATCGTCACTTCGCCGGTGGCCGCCCGTACGATGGCGTAGGCCAGCGAGTGAATGGTGCGGATCGACGTTGAAGCCCCTTCCATGCGGTCGGTCATCTCCTTGGCTGCTTTGGCGTTGTAGGCCACGGCGGTGATGAGGTGAGGTTCCACCCAGCGGTCCCGCACAAGGTGGGTGAGGCGGGCAGTGAGCGTTCGTGTTTTGCCAGAGCCGGCCGGCGCAATGATCCGAGCAGGGCCAGCGGCGTGGTTTACGGCCGCGATCTGGTCGTCGGCGAGGTCGTCGGAGGCGGGTCGAGGTCTGCCGGGTGACGTGTTGAGCGTTCCGAGTTCGATCGATTCGCGATGAACGATGAGGTCTTCGACATCAACCGGTCCTCGAGGGCCACCGTCGCACCAAGCTGCTCGACCGTCGGGCAGGACGATGTCGGTTTCCGTTCCGGGCGTGGCACCGAACCGCTCCGCCTTGCGGGCGTGCCACCAGATGGGCGCCCCATCGCCGCGTCCGTCGTAGTTGTTCGCCCATACCAAGAACTGCAGTCGTTCTTTTGGGAATTCAAACGAAGGCGGCAACGTATACGGCTCGGCGTGATTGATTTCGACCGCTCGAAGGCTGTCTGCGGGAATCCGTAGGTCGACTATCAAGGCGTTACGTTCTGCCCACGCCGTGGCGAGTCGGGCGATGATCTTGGCCGGTGAGGCCAGCGCTGGCGCGTCGATCAACACTCGATCGCATCCAGTCCATGGAGGGGGGACCGGGCGATCGTGGTCGACGACGAGGCCTCGTCCGAAGCTGGCAGGGGGATCCGGATGCATGGGTGTCAGGCTAGGCCCGCGCTGTGACAGAAAAAACGGTCAGGCGGTCCAACCCAGAAACTGATCGCCGAGGTAGACGATCAGCATCCACGTTCCAAGGGCCAGAGCAGGAGATGCGGCGTACAGAAGGCTCCGCTGGTTCCACCATCGGGCCGCCAGTCCCAGCCACACCGCACCCACCGCCCAGAGGACGAGCACGCCAACCAGGGGTGCGATCAGACCCGACACGCCATAGAAGACTAGAGCTGGAACCCATAGGGCGGTCCCGACCACCCGGTTGATAATGAGTAGCCAATCCGGACCGGTTTCGTTCATTTCAGCCGGTCCTCGGGAGCGACCGTCGGTAGTTCGGACGGCATGAGCGGGTTCGGGCGGTTGTCGTGATACTCACGAAGGCGATCTTCGTCGCACGACGAACAGAGCGAGATGACCCGGACCCCGACCACTGAGAGTTGCGTACCGCGGCCTTTTTCGACGATGGCGAGCGGCACGGTTTGTAGATCCGACTCGGCGCACCGGGGACACCTGGCAGCTTCGTCCCTGGTCCAGACCCGACCGCAAGAATGACAGCTCAGTTCGATCGATCCGTTGCGTGACTCACCGCTCAAGGCGTCGGTCTCGCCGCATACGCAGGCGATGTCCATACCTACTGGCCTTCCGGAAAGATCATATTCCGTGACCCCGGTCTGGTCGGATCGACAATCGGAACTTGCGCCACGTGGCAATCACTGTGTCGGCGTCAAAGAGGTCGGATCCGGCCTCGCGGTTGAGGTCGGCG
Organism: uncultured Acidimicrobiia bacterium; assembly: GCA_965363765.1. Lineage (GTDB taxonomy): Bacteria > Actinomycetota > Acidimicrobiia > Spongiisociales > JAENVV01 > JAENVV01. The sequence continues at coordinate 13,134 of CBDTUI010000006.1, read as the reverse complement.
ACGGCGTCCCGGACGCTCCGCTCGGACTCCAAGCCCCACACCTTCGCTAGCCGCTTTTCGAGCGTGGCCGACTCCTGTTGGGTGGCGTTCTCAGCAGAAAGGCGTCGTATGAAGTCACGGGCCCACCAGTTCGGGTCGTAGTGGTTCCCGAGGCTCTCAAGCGGCTTACCCGCTCCTGGCAGGTCGTCGAAGTCGCCACGTTCTTGCGCCAGACGAATTTGTTCCTCGACAAAGTCGAATCCCATCACAGTGTCCTATCGAACCAGTCGATAAGAAGTTTAGACGTCTGGGCGGCGTCGGAAGGGCCGGTCAGGAGGTGATTGGCGCCTATGAGCGGAACAAACGACTTGGGCTGCTCGGCGAGTGAGAAGATCCGTTCCCCTTCGCTGACCGGGACCGTCGTGTCGTCTGGGGAGTGCATGACGAGCAGTGGACGACCGAGCGTTTTGATGGCTTGGTCCTCGTCATAGTGTTCGAGGTCGGCGAGGAACTGATAGGAGATAGGAAACTGGCGTCCGCCGATTTCTCCGTAGGCGCAACCTTCTGCTTCGGCGCGTTCCTTTGTTTCGGGAGCGATCAGGTGCAGGACATGTTTGGCGCTCGACGGCGAACCAATGGTGGCGACCGATCGGACCGGTCGAATCCGTGAAGCCGCCACAAGCGTCGCCGCCCCACCCAGGCTGTGACCTACCATCCCGCACGGTCCCAGGCCCTGATCGATTAGCCATTGTGCCGCCTGAGTGAGATCGCCTACGTTTGCGACGAAGGTCGACGATTCGAATGAGCCCTCAGATTCACCAAGCCCGGTGAAGTCAAACCTCAGTACGGCATACCCGGCAGAGGTGAGTGCCTTGGCGATTCTGCTTGAAGCCGACAGGTCCTTCGAGCATGTGAAACAGTGCGCCATTACGACGCCAGCCTTGATCTCATCGGTTGGACGGTGGAAGATTCCAGCCAGCTGATCCTGCCGGGAACCGGTGAAAAATACCGCTTCGGCCATGGTTGCACCCTAGGGCGATAGGCTATTGCTGTGAGGGTACTTCTTATTTCCACATACGAGCTGGGTCATCAGCCGCTCCACGTTGCTTCGCCGGCTGCTGTACTCAGGCAGGCCGGCCATGACGTTCGCGCCCAGGATCTCGCCGTCGACCGGATCGACTGGGGCGAGGTCGAGTGGGCAGACGCCGTTGCGCTGTCAGTACCGATGCACACCGCCATGCGGCTGGCGGTGAACGTGGCGGGCCGAATCAAGGAACGTTTCGTTGACAAGCCGATCTGCTTGTACGGGTTGTACGCAGGGATCGGCAAAGACGTAACGCTGGGTCGGCTAGCTGATCGAATCATCATCGGAGAGTACGAAGGGGCGCTAGCCGTTTGGGCAGACACGCTTGACACCGGGCTGACTCAAGACCTTGTCAAGTCGACGTTCACGCTGCCTGCTCGTGACCTTCTTCCGCCGCTCGACCGCTATGCCAAGTTGGAGAGCGCAGGACAAGAGCGAGTGGTTGGCTATGTCGAAGCGAGCCACGGCTGTCGCCATCGATGTGGTCACTGTCCGATCCCGGCGATTTACGACGGGCTCTTCCGCGTTGTCGGAGCTGACCTCGTTCTCGACGACATCAGCCAACTCGTTGGCCTTGGCGCCGAGCACATCACGTTTGGGGACCCTGACTTTTTTAATGGTCCCCACCACGCCATGAGGATTCTGGAAGAAGCTCACCGTCGTTTTCCTGAGCTGAGCTTCGACATCACCGTCAAGGTGGAACACATCCTGAAGCATCGTGGCCTGTGGGATCGGGTGAGCGCCGCCGGAGTCGTGTTTGCCGTGTCGGCTTTCGAGTCCACCAATGACGAGGTACTGGCCATTCTCGACAAGGGCCATACGCGCTACGACATGTCCGAGGCGGTGGCGATCATGCGCGATGCGGGAATTGACATCCGCCCGTCATGGTTGCCGTTCACTCCCTGGACGACCGTCGAGGACATCGTTGACATGTTTCGATTTGTCAGCGCCCATGATCTGCCGACGGACCCGATTCAATTCACGATCAGGTTGCTAATTCCTGAAGGATCCGTGCTGCTCAAGCGCCCTGAATTGGCGGGCTATCTCGATGCCTACGACCCGGATCGCCTCACGTATGACTGGCGGGGAATCGACCTACGAACCGAGAAGCTAGCGGTTCGGTTCGGCGAGCACGTCGAACACTCTACGCGGTCGAATGTCGCAACGGACGATCTCATTGCTGAACTGTTTGACATGGCGGTCGACGCGGCCGGACTGCCCCCAGAGTCTCTGGAATTGGGTAGCTTTGAAGGGAGGCCACGGCTCACCGAACCGTGGTTTTGCTGAGCTGAGCCAACCGCGGACCAGGTCGGTTCGCTCGATCACTAGTCACTTAGAGTGAACTTAATCTCCCCCTTTAGTTCTGCGGTAGGGTTGCCTAAGGTCAGTGTCGAGCTATGGGGGCTTCCGAATGAGATACATGTTGGTTACGTTCATCCTTGCTGGATTTCTGATGGCGTTGGCAGTTCCTGCCGGTGCTTCTTCGGATAGGGCAATGTGGGTATGGGATGGGCCGATCGCGGGGGTGATCGACTTTGCGGCAACGCAGGGCGTAACCGATGTGTATCTCAGCGCACCTCCGAATTTCACTTCAGACGCCCGATATGCGCCGTTTGTCGCCGATGCCCACGCTCGGGGACTCCGGGTCTGGGCAGTCGCCGGTGACGCGAGCTGGGCGCAGAATCGTTCCGCCTGGGTGGGATGGACCTCCGAGGTGACCGACTTCGGCCAATTTGATGGGATCGTCGCCGACGTGGAGCCGTACCTGCTCGCTGACTGGTCGAATAGTCGCAAGCGGTCGCGCCTGATTTCGTCCTACCTCAAGAATCTCAAGGCAGCGACGCAGGCAGCCGGCTCGACCGAGATGTTGGTGGCGGTTCCGTTCTGGTGGGACCTGGCCGAGTACCGCACCAAAGGTAAGACGCTTGTTGAGCAGACATTGCTCGTCGCTGACGGGGTAGTAGTTATGGCCTACCGGGATCACGCCGAAGGAACGGACGGCATCGTCGATCACGCCGGTTTTGAGATCTCAGCAGGCTCTACGCTCGGTAAGAGGGTCGTCGTGGGCGTAGAAACCGGAACGGCTTCCGCCGACAAGGTCACCTTCCTTGAGGAAGGCAAAGCGGCAATGGACGCCGAACTGGTGAAGGTCGAAGCTGCCTTCTCGGGAGCAAGTGGATATGGCGGGATCGCCATTCACCACTACGCCTCATACTCGACGATGGCGCCCTGACCGACGGTCAGTTGGTTGCATCCTTCAAAGATGCGATGGCCTTAATGCGATTGAGGAGGTCATCGATCTCATCGGCGAATTCCTTGCGTCGGCTGGCCAGAGCCGTTCGATCGAGCTCCTCGGCACGCTCGCCCGCCAATCCGCGGTTTTTGGCTAATTCAAGTGCGGTCTTGAAGAACACCTGAGAGACCGATTCGGCTGCCGTGATCTTCCCCTGGGACTGGTAGCTCTTCCCAAGCGCAGTGGCCCGGGTCATGAACGCCTTCTCGTCGAAGGTGGCTGGCATGGAACCAAGCACATCAGCAACGACCGCGTACGACTCGAGAAACGGTGCCAGCGCCCAGGTGCTCATGGTGGGACGAATCGCAATGAGCATCTCACGTGCCCGACCGTCGGCCACCGTGGACGCCCAATCTTCATCGAGGTGGCACAGTTCGGCGTTGACTTCGGCCTGGTATTCCTCTTTCGGGGCGAAGAAGAACTCGAACTTGAGGAGGTCACGCAGTGACATGGTCTCTTCCCAGAACACTGCCGACGGGTCGGCTGGTTGCTCCGTCGAAACTCGTTGCAGCGCCAGTTCGGTGATTGCGGCATTAACAAAGAAGTGGATCACGACGTTGCGGTAGTAGGCCGCCGACAGGTGCTGATCGATCCCGATCTGATATACCGGCTCCGGTCCTCCGTCGATCCGGGTGACGATGTCGTGTTCGACAAGGCGATCGAGGACCTCGACCACCTGATCGGTCCCATCGAGCAGCACCCGTTCGGTCAAGGGCAGTCGCCGTCTGATGACGTACTCGGCCAATTCGGCTAGCGAATCGGTGATCTCAGCCGCGCTTCGGGCCGTGTTCGGCCGGCTCAGTAGTGCAATACAAACACCGGCAGTTGGCGAGATGGGAGTAACCCGGCCGATCTGAACCATGACCTCGAAGGCGACTTTCTGGATCGCAATTGACTTCTCGTCAGCATCGGTCGTGTCGGCGGGTAGGGCGTCCGCCAGGGACACCGGTTCCCCGAATCGGACGTACACATTTCCGTGGCGCCGGCGAAGCTGCGAAATGGCCTTGACGACCCAGGTAATACTCTCGCCCTGTTTCGCTTCGCCTCGCTGTTCTCTCGCGTAGTCGGCGACGTCGTGGATCTGGTCATACGCAATCGAAACCGGTAGCAAAATGATGTCATCGGCCTTGTGGCGCAGATAGGACTCGGTTACGTAACTGAGCATGCCGAACTTGGGCGGCAGCAGCTTCCCCGAACGACTTCGGCCGCCCTCCAGGTACCACTCGATGGGAAATCGCTTTTCGATGAGGAAGTCGATATACGATCGCAGGGCAAACTTGTAGATCGGCTTGTCCTTGAACGTACGGCGGATGAAGAACACTCCGGAACGCCTGATTATCTGGCCGATCGGGAAGAAGTTCATGTTGATGCCGCCTGCCGTGTGATTGGGCGGTCGGTCGTTCTCCCAGAGGATGTATTGGAGCATGAGGCGATCCAATTGGCTCTTGTGGGAAGGGAGAAAGATCAGCGGGTGTTGTTCGCCAAGTTGGTACAAGCGGTTGAGATGGTCAGCGTCGTAATTGATCGATCCGTATCCCTGGCGATACAGCTTGTCGATCAGGTTCGCTGCCAGGTCGATCACCAGCGGCGAATGCGACGCCGCTATTTCACGAAGGTTGTTGAGCGCTTCCTTGTGGACCGAGGCGTACGCTTTTCCGGTTTCGGAGGCCAGTCGGGAGATGCCATCTCGAAAAGAGCCGGTCCTGACGATTTCTTCGGTGAGAAACTTGGGCACCTTGTATCGGTTGCCCCGAACCCGCCGTTCGGCCCGCTCAAGCGTGAGCCACGCTCGACGGGCAACGAACTCGCGAAGCGCGACTACATCGTCGGAGACCTTCCAGGCGTCCCGCAGTTCGGCGGCACCGGCTGGCTGGCCGAGCACGATCCGGCAACGGTCCGGATAGCGGCGCAGGAAGAGGTGCTGTCGGAGGATGTTGGGATCGCGGGGATCGCCGAATTTGAGGAGGTCGCTCAGTCGGACGGAGCGCGTGCCGTCACGATCGGCCGCTTGCCAGACAACTCTGACCGGGACGATGAGGGGATCGTCGCCTCTTCCGAGTCGAGCTTCGAGGCGCGGATCGGGCCGGACACCGGGACGTCGCCGCCGGGATGGGGGAATGCGGATGGCTTCGTAGTTGTGTCCGTTCCGTTCTGCCCAGTCTGTAATGAGCTCTTCTTCGAGCTTGCTGGAGGCGTCGGTGAGGAGAACCGTTGCACGGTCAGACGTCCCCGGCCACGCCGGATCAGTCGCGAGAGCTGGATCAGAAACCATAAGGCGATCTTATCGACGAAAGCAGTTGGCCGCATGATCGTTCACCACACCGGTCGCCTGTAGGTAGGCATACATGATCGTGGGACCGACGAATGTGAAGCCACGCTTCTTGAGGTCGGTAGACACGGCCTCCGATAGGGCAGTTTGACTGGGAAGCTCGCGGAGCGACGGGGGCCGGTCTACCACCTCGCCGTCGGTCCAGGACCATAGGTATTCGTTGAATGAGCCTCGCTCGGCCTGGATCGAGAGAAAACCCTTGGCGTTCTTGGTGGCACTTGAGATCTTGAGACGGTTGCGGATGATGCCTGAGTCGAGCAAGAGCCGGGCGTGATCGTCTGACGAGAACTCTGCCACCACCGCCGGATCAAAGTTGGCGAAGGCCAGTCGGTAGGCGTCCCGCCGTCCGAGGATCGTTCTCCAACTCAGGCCGGCTTGGGCACCCTCCAGTATGAGAAACTCGAACAGTTTCTGATCGTCGTGGACGGGTACACCCCATTCGGTGTCGTGATACTCGGCATACAGGCGGTCGCCTTCGGGAACCCAGGCGCAGCGGATCGGCATGGCGGGCATCTTAGGAGCGGTAGGGTGCGCCGATGCGCTTAGTGGTTCAGAGGGTTCGGCACGCATCGGTCGAGGTTGATCGGCGAATCGTTGGGGAAATCTCGAATGGGTTGGTCGTGTTAGCCGGTACGACGCACCCTGACACCGACCACGATGTTGACGTTCTCGTCGACAAATTGGTTGGACTTCGAGTGTTTGCTGACGATCAGGGAAAGATGAACCTGTCCCTACTCGATGTCGGGGGTGAGCTTCTTCTCGTAAGTCAGTTCACGCTCTACGGCTCGGTGCGTAAGGGGAAACGCCCCTCGTTCACCGAGGCTGGTGACCCGGTGGTGGCGGCCCGACTTATCGGTCGTCTCGGCGAGCAACTGGGCAGTCGGGGGATCCGGGTAGCCACCGGAGAGTTCGGTGCGGCCATGCAAGTCAAGTTGCAGAATGACGGTCCGGTGACGCTGATCCTCGAATCCGTGAATGGAAAGATCGTTTAGGACTCGACGTAGCTCTTTCCTTCGGCACAGAACCGAAGGAAGTCGCATCGGTGACACGCCGATGACGGGACCGGGTCGAAATTCTTGGTGCCGATGCCGCCAGCGATGTCACTGAGACGCTGATGGGCGGCTTCCATCCACGGACCGTCGGCGTTTTCGCTTTGTTCCGTCAACGCTCCGCCTCCCAGATAAGCGAATGTCGCCCGCATTTCTGTGGGAGGGTTAGGTCCGAGCGATCCTGCTTCGATGGCGACGGCATATGCTTGAAGCTGGACTCGCATGGCGGGGTTGGAGGACGGCTTTCCTGATTTGAAATCGACGATTTCCCAGCTGCCAGGTTTCTCTTCGTACACGGCGTCGATTCGGCCGCGAATGCGCACGTCATCGTGGATGAACTCGAACGGTGCTTCGATGAGTCGGGGAGTGAGTGTTGAAAAACGAGAAGCTTCGAAGACCCGGAACGCTCCTGCCACGTCTGCGGGGCCGGGTTCCGGAACGTCGTACAGATCGTCGGTGACATCGTCAAACGGTACGGCGCCCCTTTGATACAGTTCGATCTTGCGGTGCACATCTACCCCGCGCCGGGCCGCCGGAGACGGCCGGCGGGGCAGCCGATCAACCTCAGACCAGTAGTACTTTTTGGGACAGGTGGCGTAGGTGACGAGGGACGTTACCGAGGCACTCACCGGGGCGGATACTCCGTCGGCGTCCTGGTCGTCGGGTAGGTCGAAGAGCATTTGCTGAAAATCTGACACAGCCTGATCGTAGGTCGAACGAACCTGGAGATGGTCGGCCTGGCCTGACGCCCACTTGGGGTCGGCGAGGGTGGACCGGAGCGCACCGTCCCAGCCTTCGGCGAATACCGGGTCGGGAGCCCCGGCGAGGGGCTGTCGACGTAGCGTTTCAGGGCGTGGGGCATCCTCGACCCTGCCAAGGTCGATCACATTGGGAAGGTCAGCGGCCATTTCGAACAGGGGACTCGGTTTTCCCTCGGTCTTTCTTACCTCGGTCGTTCCGTGCCAACTTGCCCCGGTCAGTGTTAGCCACCTCCGAGCACGGGTCACTGCCACGTAGGCGATCCGCCACTCCTGGTCGAGGTCACGCTGGCGAAGGAGATTCTTACGCTCCTTTTCGGACATGGCAGCGGTGATCGGTGGCAGCGTGTGTCGATCGAGCCGGAGTTCGTACGGGAGCATGTAGGGGTGTTTGAAAGGGTCATCGGACACCACGGACGAGCTTGGAAAATTGCGTTCATAGAGCGCAGGGATGAAGACGACATCCCATTCGAGCCCTTTGGATCGGTGAACAGTGAGCAACGCAACGGCATCCTCACCGGACAGGCGGGCTGTATCGAGCTCTTCGGTCTGTTCTTCGACCATGAGCATGAGGTAGTCGACGAATGCCCGCAGCGACGGCCGTCCTTCGAGAGGACTCCACTCTTCGGCCAGGTCAAGGAACCGGTACAGGTTGAGGCGAGCGGATTGGCGCGAGGCCGAAGGCATCGCCGCCACCTCCGGCCAGGCTCCGGTCCGCGAGAGGATCTGGCGGACCAATTCAATGAGGTTGACGCCCTGAGCCGATTCGAGCAGCTGACGGAAGGTGGCGTGGAGGTGAATCAACGCATCCATGGTCCGTTCGTCGAGCTGATCCACCCGCAGGTCATTACTGACGTCCTGGTGGCTGTTGGCGTCGGTGTCGTCCAGGTCGTGGTTGGCGTCCGAGTTGGCCGGAATGAGCTGATCAAGCGCCTCGATCATCGACCTTCCGAGTTCAGGTTGGTTTCGCACCCATCGCGACAGCGGTTTGAGGTCGCGCATGCCAAGCCGATATCTGCTTCCCATGGCAATCCGGATAAAGGCAGGTTCATCGGCGGGGTCGTCGAGTAGGCGCAGCCAGGCGAACACGTCGGCGACTTCCGGTATGCCGAGCAGCCCTCCCAGGTTGGCCACTTCGACCGGAATCCCGTGGTCCTCGAGTGCCCCTCTGACAGCCTCGATGTCTTTGTTCTTTCTGAACAACACTGCCATTTCGCGCCAGGCAACCCCCTGTTCGGTATGGAGTGCCAGGATGTTTTCTGCAATGAAGTCGGCTTCCTCGACGGCGTTGCCTTCCCATCGCACGCTGACGGTGGCGGGATCGGCCCCTTCAAGGGATCTCAATGGATCGGAGACTTCCCCGAGTTCCTCCCGAACTCGATTGGCGAGGTCGAGGATCGTCTGTCCGGAGCGCCGGTTCAGGGTGAGCGGATAGGTGGGGGCGGACGAGCCGTCTGCGGTGGGGAAGTGGTCGCCGAAGCCGGCAAAGTTGGCCAGGGACGCCCCCCTCCACTCGTAGATGGTCTGGTCGGCGTCACCCACCGCCGTGATGGGGAATCCGCCTCCAAACAGTTTTCGGAGAAGCTCACGTTGGGCTGGGTTGGTGTCCTGATACTCGTCGAGGTACACCGCGTCGTAGCGGTCGCGTATGCGAGCGGCGAGATCGGGATAGGTCGCCACAAGCTGATTGGCGCGCAGGATGAGATCACCGAAATCAGCCACTCCGAGTCGGCGCTTTTCTTGCTCGTACCGTTCGATAATGCCGAGGATCTCCTGACGGGTTTCCCACAATTCGTCGAGGTCGGGAGGGATGAGTGCCGATAGGTCACTCGCTTCGGCCAGGTTGTCGGCGAGCGCTGCGGCGAGTCGGGCAGGACGGTCGAGGATGCTGCTCCAGGTGATGTTGAGGTACCGATACGACCCGCCTTCGACGGCGTCATAGAACAGCTGTCGGGCAAACGTGGGTGTGATGAGTTGGGTGTCACGTTCGACACCAACGAGGGGCCCGAACTCGGTCAAGATTTGGTGAGCAAAGCCGTGGTAAGTGTGGATTTCGACGGTCCGGGCCGGGTCAACGTGGTCGGCAAGTACTTGCCTGACCCGGTCGGCGAGTTCGGCGGCCGCCTTGTTCGTAAATGTGATCCCCAGGATTCGTTCCGGGTCGGACCCTCCATCGATGAGGTGGGCTATCCGGTGAGCAAGAGTGGTGGTCTTGCCGGTGCCCGCCCCGGCCGAGATCCGCATCGGACCAATCGGGGCAGTGATGATGGCGGTCTGTTCGTCGCTCGGATTGAATGTCGTCATCGTACGAAGGCCTCTCGCCCTTCTGGCCACAGTGGGCATACGGACTTCACTGAACAATTGTTGCAATGGGAACCGAGGCGCGGCGTCCAGTCTTCCGACTGGATCCCGATGGCGATCCCGGCCATTGCGTCGACCACTTCTGTCAGTCGATCCGGATTGAACGCCACCCACTTTTTCTTTGGTGAGGCGGCGGGGTACCAGAACTCGGCTTCGGTAGGGGTTCCGTGAGCGGTGATCGCCGGATCCTCCCGGGCGGCCGCCAGATAGAAGCCGAGCTGAATGGACTCTGCGGCGGCCGCTTGGGTGGGCATGCTCGATGAGGTCTTGTAGTCGACGACCCGCAGTTCGCCATCGGCCTGTCGTTCGATCCGGTCGGCCCGGCCGTTCCAAATAGTACCGTTGATCTCCATGGACAGCGGATGCTCGAGGATCACCGCGGATGCCCCTGGACGGATCCAGTTGGCGTACAGCTCGGTCAGTAGATTGGTCGCTTTGCGGTACCAGGCGTCCTGACGGGCTCCGATGTCCATGTCGTAGTCAGCGAAGATCGTGTCAAGCCACTGCAGTGCATCGTCGGCGGTGGACCGTCCATCCCCGCGGTCAACGGCCTGGCGTTCGGCCTGTTCAAGAACGTCATGGATCAGGCTTCCGAATGTTGCGTACCGTCCGTACTCGCTGGCCACACCAAGACGCCGCTCGAAGGCGTACCGACGCGGGCAGGCGTCGTAGGAGGTTGCCTGGCTCGGAGAAAAGGTGGCTGATTCAGGAATCAGTCCGTCGTCAGCCCCGCGCGGTCGGACACCCGCGAAATCGAGAGGATGTCGAAGGTCGCGGTTCGGTCGCCTGGCGAGCACTTCCGCAGCCGCCAGGCGGGTGCCAGCCCCAACTTCGGCGTCCGTCAAGCGCCGCCGCAGGAGGGCTTCGGCTTCGAGCGGGGTGACCGGCACGTCATCGGCATCGTCCCCGGCGAGAGTTGGGGCCTCTTCGCTGAGCGCAAGCAAGAAGCGGCTCGGTCGTCGGTCCGTCTCGTCGATTCCGGCCGATGTTGACGTCCAGATAGCGTGGCGGGAGGCCCGGGTGGTAGCGGTGTAAGCCAGGCGTCTTTCCTCGGCCAGACGAAACCCGACGCTGTCGGTGGCGTCGTGGCTCGGGGAGAGCAGGTGGGGTTGGAGGAGCGATCGGTTGCGCCGAAGGTCGGGAAACGTTCCTTCTGAGGCGTCGGCAATGAAGACCACTTCGAATTCGAGCCCCTTGGACTGGTGAAGGGTGGTGAGAGTCAATCGATCACCGTCGGGGCGGAACGACAACAACGGGTTCGCCTCAAAGTCATCCTGTTCGGTGAGCTTCCCATAGGCCTGGAGACCAATCCGTGGATCCCGTTCGAACAATCGTTCGACGGCTTGGGCCAACGCCGCCCAGGCCGCCCGAAACGAGGCGGCAGATGGTGAAGCGACAAGATCCTCAAACTGGGGGAGCGAAGACCAAACGTGCCAGAAGCCTTCAACGGCTGGCAGGTCGACCGTCCAACCGGCGTCGCGTATGAGGCCAGCTAGCGGACCGAACTGGGTCGGGTCGTAGGCTTCGAGGACCGTCGCCCAGGCCTGGCCGCTAGATCGACGAAGTCGGAGAAGATCTCGCTCGGTAGCCAGGGCGGTACGAAAGAGCGGTCCGAGCAGCAGGCGCCGCACGGCACGATCGCAGTCATCTGCCCGTCCGGTTCCGACCGGAGCGGCGTGATGGTGGGCGGCGTTGGCGATATCGAACGCTGCCCGCACGCCCGGATGATCGGCGAGTCGGGTATCAGGCGAGTCGTGGGGGATGCTGCGGCGTTCCAGTGCGCGTGAGAGTTCGGCCAGGAAGCGCCGCTTTGATCGGACGAGCACGGCCATGTTGCGATAGGGAACGGCTTCGGTCACATGCATCTGCTGTACCGCCCTGGCAATCCATTCTGCCTCGTGCGACTGCTGGGTAAATATCATCCGTTCCAGTCGACCGGCGTGCGGGGCAGCGATAACTGGCCTGATCTCCTCGGCATGTGGCACGAGGCGGTTGGCTGCCTCCAGGATGACGGCCGGGACCCGGAATGACGTGGTGAGAACCGATTGTCTGACGGGCCGGTCGGGACGCCCGAACCGGGCGCTGAATTTCTCGACGTTGTCAAGCTCGGCGCCCCGGAATGAGTAGACCGACTGAAGCGGATCGGCGACGACTGTCAGATTGCCACGGCGGCCGGTTACCCCCTCGAGTAGGGCAGCTTGGGCGGCGGTTGTGTCCTGGTATTCGTCGACTAGAACGTAGTGATATTGGTCAGCCAACTCTTTCTGGACGGCGGGACGGCCCGCCAGGTCAACGGCGGCAGCCTGGAGCGTGCCGTAGTCGATGCGGCTGGATCCGATGACGGAATCGAGGTACTTGCGTCGGAAGGCCACGAGGCCGCGCCAGTCAGCTCGGGGGGCCGCCCTGGCGCTGAGTGCCTCGTCGTCGAGTAGGTGTTCCTGCGAACGCATGATGAAGTCGGCAACCTCTTCGGCGAAGCTGCGACTCACGAGCAAGGGTCGGAACGGGAGCGGCCAGTCAGCCGGGTCCTCTGTGGCCAGCAGATCAGCCACAACACTGACGTGTTCCGGACCCGTTAGAAGTGTCGGCATGGTCTGCCATGCCAGGGTGACCGGGGCGTGGGCTTCGAGCAGGCGATAGGCGAAGCTGTGGAACGTGGAAACGCTCAGGCCGCCGATCTGTCCGGGGGCGGCGGTGGCGATCGCCTCACGCAGGCGGGCGGCACCTCGTCGTGAGAACGTGAGGACGAGGATTTGTGAGGGGGCGATCCCGGTGTCGAGGATGGCCGCCGCTCGTCGGGCTAGGAAGGTGGTTTTTCCAGTCCCGGGCCCGGCGACGATGAGCTGCGTGCCGTCGGTGTCGGCGAGAGCCTGGTCCCAGTCGTCGGGGTTGATGTGCTGTTCAGTCACGGCCTGTTAGACCCTAGACGGGGCTCAGGCGGCGAATGGCAGCAAAGCCGGAGCCACCGCGATGACCGTAAATCCGATCCCGGCATCGTCGAGAGCTTCTTCGGCTTTGGCAAGGAGATGTGCGTTCATTTGGTTCATACCCACACCCTACGATGGGTGTGTGACAGAATCTCGGGCAGCCTCAATCCGACCACTCAATGTGTCCGATATCGACGTCGCGGTCGTACTGAACAATGCTGAAGTGCCGAACGTTGGGCCGACCGACGCCCAGCATTTTGGTGAGCTTCTGAACCATTCGGGCGTCGTGTGGGGTATTGACGCCGGCGACTCGCTGGCCGCCCTGTTGGTCGCATTTGAGCCAGGAGCTGTCTA
>CBDTUI010000005.1:0-57432 GCA_965363765.1 uncultured Acidimicrobiia bacterium | reverse complement strand
CGTGTGACGGAATCCGTCGCCGCCGGGGGCCTCGACCTTTACTACGCCAGCTCCGAGGTCGCCCAACATGGCAGTGGCGAACGGGCCAGCGACGACTGTGGTGAGGTCAACAATCGTGATGCCGTCGAGAAGCTGGTACATCCCCTGGATGGTAATGCGTGGGGTCGCCTGATCACATCCCTCGCTCGAGCAGGATCGCTAAGCTGGGTAGGCAGGCTCATGGGAGGGACTGATGAAGCACCACATCGTGGCGCGTTTTCAAGACGGGACGATCCTGAAAGGGACTTCGTCGGACTTTGTGCCGACTCGGGACCGGTTCCACATTCATCGGATCGACCGCGACGAGGTCGAGGCAGTGACCGTTGACGATCTCAAAGGAGTGTTCTTTGTGAATACCTTTGAAGGGAATCCCGATTCCCGAGGACGGGCCGACGTTGATCGGGTCGGGTTGGGGAAGAAGATCAAGGTCGATTTCAAAGACGGAGAAACGATGATCGGTTACACATCGGGGTACTCGCCAGACCGTCGGGCGTTCTTCGTATTCCCAGCTGATCCTGCGTGCAACAACGATCGCGTATATGTGGTCGCGTCAGCGACCCAGGATGTGGCGTTCGTTTAGAACGGGTCGGCCAGCGTTATCCACCTAGCTGGACGAGAGCGCTTCTGAGTGCGACCAGCCCCTCGCGTAGCGACGCAGCGAATACGGCGAGTTCGGTCCCGGCCACGTCGATCTGCACGGGGACTTTCAACGAGATCGGTACCTCGACGTCGATGGGGATGGTCTCGTCGACCGTGATGGGGACTTCGACATCGACCGGAATGACTATGTCCACCGGCACCGAGATGTCCAGAGGTATGGCTGTGCCAAACGGTCCGGCGACTGAGATGGTTGTCTCGATGGTCTGATTGATGGGGAAATCAGTCCGAATGGGCACGATCAGGTCTCGTTTCAAAAGGAACTCAGTCTGGATCGGGACCGACTCGTCGAAGGTGATGTCCATGGTGATAGTCGACGTAGCGAACGAATCGAGTCCATCGATTGCCTCATCGAGCGATGCGCTCGTTTCGGGTCCGAGACTGCCGAGCGCAGACTCGAAGACACCGAGTTGGGCGAGGGCAAAAGCCGCGCCGGATTCGACTTCGACCAATTTCTCGCTCAACTCCTCGACCCGGGCTTCGGCTTTTCTGACTCGTGAGAAGAGCGAAACACTGAAGATCATCGACAAGACGAGAGCAGTCGAAAGCGCGATGTAGGCCCAGGTCGGGTTGTCGATCTTTGGCATGGGATAGCTCCTTCGTCCGAATGCTGGATCGTAGACGGATCTCCTTCGTACAGATCGCACCGTTTGGAACAAACGAGTTCGCCCTAGAGTTGCAAAGCGTACGAATCGACTCAGGAGTCCTAGTGCCAGCCGTGACCGTTGATGACTTCCTTACGCTGCCGCAGCTTCCGCCAGCCGCTGTCGAGGCAGTGCCCCGGCCGGTCAGGTCGGTTACGACCGCCCCGCGGGGGTTCGAAGGAGAAGGCTTTCCGGTCTATCGGGCCTTTCAGGGAGTTGATTTGGTGGATCTTGACCCGTTCGTGCACCTCGATCAGATGGGCGAGGTGGAGTATGCCCCTGGCGAGCCTAAAGGGACCCCCTGGCATCCCCATCGAGGGTTTGAAACGGTCACATACATGATCGACGGAATCATGGAACACCAGGACACACACGGTGGCGGTGGAGTTATCACGAACGGCGACACGCAATGGATGACCGCAGGGTCTGGTCTACTCCATATCGAGACGCCACCCGAGCACCTCGTCATGTCAGGAGGGCTTTTCCACGGCTTCCAGCTTTGGGTGAACCTTCCGTCAGCGGACAAGTTCATCGCTCCGAAGTATCAGGATCTTCGGGGTGGGGACGTGGGCCTGGTTTCGTCACAGGACGGTGGGGCGATCATCAGGCTCATCGCCGGGGACATCGGTACGGTGCAGGGACCGGGATCAACCCATACGCCGATAACCATGGCGCACTGCACCCTTCATCCAGGCTCCCGCCTGGAGGTACCGTGGCGTCGCGACTTCAACGCTCTCGCGTACGTTCTCAACGGCTCCGGCACTGTTGGTGTCGAATCGCGACCGATTTCAAACGGTCAGTTGGCCGTGTTCGGCGCCGGTGACACCATCATCGTCACTGCCGACGCACGCCAAGAAGGTCGCAGTCCCGATATGGATGTGTTGCTGTTGGGCGGTCTGCCGATTCGGGAACCTGTTGCGTGGAGTGGGCCGTTCGTCATGAATACCCACGACGAGTTGGTCACTGCTTACGCCGATTATGAAGCCGGTAGATTGGGTGTCATTCCGACCAAACACTGACCGGTTCGGCTGCCGCCCTTGGGTAGTCCGACGGCAGCGAGCTCCCACTGCCCGCCCACTGCCTCCGGAATCCTCTATTGGTGGGTGACCCGTTTGCCGTGGTCCCAAGTGAGACCCGTCCAGTTTGCCCCTGTCCATGACGCCCCGGTCCAGGTGCTCGCCGACCAGGTTCCGCCCGACCAGGTCGATCCGGTCCAGTAGGCATCGGACCAAGTGCTACCCGACCAGGTCGATCCCGACCAGGTGCTGCCTGACCAGGTGGACCCGGACCAGGTGGAGCCCGACCACGTGCTACCCGACCAAGTCGACCCGTTCCACAATCCACCCGACCAGGTACTACCCGACCAGGTGCTACCGGACCAGGTAGATCCGTCGAATGCCATTCCGAAGATGTCCATTTCGCCGTGAAGGACAACCCCTTCATTTTCGAGGTGATCAGTTCCCCTGGCCGCCTCGAGCGTTCCAGTGCCGGTCGCCGGAGCGAAGTCTTGACCCTGCTCGCCGTTCGGCGTCCACTCGATAGCGGCAGCGACATCGATCATGCCTTCACCCTGGCAGGCGGCCGATCCGAGTACCGGTGATGCGGTGCTCACGAGCGCCGCTTTCACTTGGTCGGCGGTGTAGTCGGGATGGGCAGCGACGACGAGCGCAGCGGCACCCGACACCATCGCGGCTGCCTGACTTGTGCCAGAACCCCGAAAGTAGTCGCGACCGACAACTGCAGTCGGATGCTTCTTGTCGGCTTGTGAACCCTTGACCCGAAGAGAGGCGATTGATCGGCCAGGGGCCACGACGTCTACCGTCCGTGCGGTGCCGCAGCTCGAGAAATCGGCGACTATGTCGTCGTTGGTCTGTTTGGTGCCCCGGGTGTCGGCGGCACCGACTGCCAGCACGAGCGGGTTGGTGGCTGGCGACCGCAGGCGGCTGGCGTTTCCGTCATTGCCGGAGGCGACCACGACGACGATTCCGTTTCTCCAGGCCACCTCGACTGCGTAGGAAAGCGGATCGATCGTATATGCCTGCGAGGAGTCGGTTCCGAAAGAGAGGTTGAGGACCCGGACGTTCATGCCGTTGTCGTCGCGGTGTTCGATCACCCAGTTGATGGCCGCCAGCACCTGACTTACGTCGACCGAGCCGTCGGCTGCGCCAACCTTCACGTTGAGGAGGGTGGCATTCGGAGCGATCCCGGTCACGATCCCAGCCATGTGGGTTCCGTGCCCGTAGGCGTCAAGGTATTGAAGATCGGAAATCTGAGAATCGAATGAGAGGTCCGGACCGTTGATTATGCGACCCTTGAGGTTCCGGACGGGAGTTACCCCGGAGTCGATGAGAGCCACCGTAACGCCTTCGCCTCGTAACCCAGCGTTGCGGGCTTCGTTGGCGCGGATGATCCCGCTGGCCTGTTTGATTGTTGTTGGCTTGTTCGGCCTCTTTGTATCGACCCAATCGTCCTTCTGGTTGCCTTTGGTATTGGAGGACTTGGACGTCTTGGTTGCTGTCTGAACCGTCGTCGCATCGTCGTTTAGCTCAAAGTCGACCGAGTCAGCGTCAGCTGCCCCAGTGTCGTTTGCTCCAGTGTCGCTTGCCTCAGCGTCGATCGAGGTAGCAGTCGTTGTCGAGTTGCGGACTCGTTCTCTGGTGCGAGTTGAGCTCCAGGTTCGGCCCTCCTCGAATCGATCCCATTTGTCCCCGGAAAACTCAACCTTGGAATTCTGAGTCACCGAAATGACGGCTGGCAAGTGTTCGAGAGTGCCAAGCTGCGAGGCCGGTATCTCAGCCGTGACGGCATCAATGGCGTCCATGCTTCCGGTAATCGTCCCGCCCATAAGTTCGACGGTAGAAGCGATCGAGGCGCCTTCGATCGTGCGAACGATCACGTCGACCATCTCGTCGGAGGAACTCGTTGTCGGCATTGCTAAGAGGGTGCCGAACATCGCCATGATTATCATCAGGCTGACCGCCCGGCCTTTGGTGACTGATGTGATGATGTCCATGTGTGTCCCTCTAATGCTTCCCAGTGTGCTTCTATTGGTATCGTCACTCTGTGTGGTTACCCGCGAACCAACTCGCCGGGTTCACAACTGACTAGTTACTCGTTGTAGCGCTGCCGAATGACCTGAGCCCCGACATAGGCCGGGGCTCCTGTGACTCACAAGTTGTAGGGGTTTACCGGATTCGTTTTCCGTGGTCCCAGGTGAGACCGGTCCAGTTCTTGCCGGACCAGGTGCTGCCCGACCAGGTGCTTCCCGACCAGGTACTTCCGGACCAGGTACTGCCATTCCACACGGCGCCTGACCACGTCGATCCCGACCAGGTGCTACCTGACCAGGTTGATCCGCTCCAGGTCGATCCCGACCAGGTGCTGCCAGACCAGGTGCTGCCTGACCACGTTGAGCCGTTCCAGTTTCCGCCGCTCCAAGTCGATCCTGACCAGGTGCTGCCGGCCCAGACTGGTGACGTGAACGGGGCACCGAAGATGTCGATTTCGCCCTGGAGGACGACGCCGTTGTCTGACAGGTGGTCAGAACCGCGAGCTGCTTCAAGCGTGCCGACGCCAGTGGCTGGAGCCCATACCTGCTGGATGGCGGTTCCCGGGCTGCTGCTGGCTATCGACTGATAGGCGTTGACGAGCCCTGATCCTTGGCACGTTGGGAGAATGCCCCAGATGGTGGAGGCGCCGCCCTTGATGACCTTTTTGACCTGATCGGGGGTGTACTCGGGATGGGCGCTAAGGACAGAGGCTGCAAGTCCGGAGACAACTGCGGCTGCCTGGCTGGTGCCGGATCCCTTGAAGAGGGTGTTGTCGAGCCGGGCGCTTGGATAGTTCACGTCCGCATAGGAACCCGGGACTCGCAGTGAAGCGATGGTTTTGCCGGGGGCAACTACGTCGACCGATCGTGTGAGCGTTCCGCAGTTTGACCAGGTGGGGATGTAGTCGTCGTTGGTGCGGGTGGTTCCGCCGGTTGCGTCAGCGCCGACGGCGATCACGTAAGGGTTGGTGGCCGGCGAACGAAGCGCCGAGCCGTTGGAGTCGTTGCCGGCTGCGACAACGACGACGATTCCGTTGCGCCAGGCGACTTCGACTGCGTAGGAGAGCGGGTCGATTGCGTAAGCCTGGGACGAGTCGGTCCCGAACGACAGGTTAAGGACCCGGACGTTCATGCCGTTGTCGTTGCGGTGTTCGATGACCCAGTTGATTCCGGCAAGAACCTGGCTCACGTCCACGGCGCCGTTGGCGGCCCCAACCTTGACGTTGAGGATCGTGGCATCTGGAGCGACGCCGAGGAAGTGCTTCTTCGCGTCGTGCGAAGACACCTGGGCAGGGGCGCTCGAAGCTCGTCCGGCGATGATGCCGGCCATGTGGGTGCCGTGGCCGTAGGCGTCGAGGTATTGCATGCCGGGGTTCTGCGAGTCGAATGACAGGTCGGGGCCGTTGATGATCTTGCCGGCGGTTGCCAATCCTTCGACCGGGGTGACACCAGAATCGATCAGAGCGACAGTAATCCCTGCACCCTGGCCGCCTTGGTTCCATGCGCTACCGGCGTTGATGATATTGCTGATTTCAGCAAGGTTGGTTACATCCTTGCCGCTGTCCCAACCACCGCCAGAGAGTTCGACGGTGGAGTCTTGTGTGACCGAGACGACGGCGGGATGGCCTTCGAGGCGGGCGAGGGATGAGGCCGGAATCTCGACCGTAACGGTTTCGATGGTACCCATCGTGCCGGTGATGGTTCCCCCCATGGTTTCGACTGCAGAAGCGATCGAGGCACCTTCGAGGGTTCGGACGATGACGTTGACCATGCTGTCGGACGTGAGTGACGTTGATGTCGTCGCTGCCGGGCTGACAAGTGTGGCGAGCATGGCAATGACAAGAGCGAGGCCGATAGCCTTGGCTTTCGTTGCGGTTGCGCTGATATTCATCGTGTCCCTCGTGGCTTCCCAGTTGTTCGTATCTTGTTCTATCGTCACTGAGCGTGGTTTTCCATCGGACCAAACTGGCGAACTCCGATGTGACTAGTCCCTCGGTGCTGAAAAGAAACCCCGGATAGAGCCGGGGTTTCTTAAGGAGAGTTGTGCTCCCTAGCGAATACGTTTCCCGTGGTCCCAGGTGAGACCGGTCCAGTTCGATCCGGACCAGGTGCTTCCGCTCCAGGTGCTTCCGGACCAGGTACCACCGCTCCAGGTTGAGCCGGACCAGGTGCTTCCGCCCCAGGTGCTTCCGGACCAGGTTGAGCCGCTCCAGGTGCTGCCTGACCACGTTGAGCCGCTCCAGGTGCTTCCGGACCAGGTGCTTCCGCTCCAGGTCGATCCGTTCCAGTCGCCGCCGCTCCAGGTCGACCCCGACCAGGTGCCTCGTGCCCAGATCGGCGAAACGAAGGCCTTGCCGAAGATGTCGATCTCGCCCATGAGGACGACCCCGTTGTCCGACAGATGGTCTGTGCCTCGAGCTAGCTCGAGTGACCCCGTACCCGTTGCGAGGGCGAAGCGTTGGATGGAGAGCGCATCATCATCGCCCTTGGTTGTGGCTTTGGCAGATGCCATACCAGCTCCCTGGCATCGGCTGCTCCCGGAGATCGGTTGGCCGGTCGCTTTTAGCGCAGCCTTGACCTGGTCGGGGGTGTAGTCCGGCCGGGCTTCGAGAATCAAAGCGGCGATACCAGATACGAAAGCAGCTGACTGGCTCGTGCCGGAGCCTTTGAAAAGGTTCTCACCGACACGGGCACGTGGGTAGTGGACATCTGCGTAAGAGCCAGGAACCCGTAGCGATGCAATCGACACGCCTGGAGCAACCACGTCAACCGACCGAAGGGCGGTCCCACAGTTTGACCAGGACGGGACGCTGTCATCCCCGAGTCTCGTGGTCCCTGCTGTGTCGGCAGCACCGACGGCGATGACGTAGGGATTCGTAGCCGGCGAGCGGAGCGGCGAGCTGTTGGAGTCATTACCTGAGGCGACCACAACCACGATGCCCTTGCGCCAGGCCACCTGGACTGCGTAGGCGAGCGGGTCGATGGTGTAGGCCTGCGAAGCGTCGGTTCCGAAAGAGAGGTTGAGGACCCGTACGTTCATGCCGTTGTCGTTGCGGTGTTCGATGACCCAGTTGATGCCGGCCAAAACCTGGCTGACGTCGACCGCACCGTTGGCGGCCCCGACTTTGACGTTGAGAATTCGCGCATCAGGGGCCACCCCGGTAAAGGCTTTGCCGGCGTTGCCGGCAATGATGCCGGCCATGTGTGTGCCGTGCCCGTAGGCGTCGATGTGGGCCATCCCTTTGATCTGTGAGTCGAATGAGAGGTCGGGTCCGTTGATGATCTTCCCGGATCCGTCGAGGCCGGAGACCGGCGCAACGCCAGAGTCGATAAGTGCGACGGTAACGCCCTTGCCGGTGTATCCAGTAGTCCCAGTGCTGGCGTCGACGATTGAAGTCGTGTCCTTCAAGGTGTTGGTGTCGCGGCCGCCTTCGTCCCATCCGCCGCCGGAGAGGTTTACGGCGGTGTTCTGCGTCACGGACACAACGGACGGGGTGGATTCCAACTGACCGAGTTGAGCGAGTGGGATGTCCGCGGTGACCGAATCGATGGAGGACATGGTGCCGGTAATGGTCCCGCCCATCTGTTCGACGGACGACGCGATCGAGGCACCTTCTACGGTGCGGATGATGACGTTTACGAGTTCGGTTGACGCGGCGGGAGTTGGAGCTGCCAGCAGTGACCCGAACATGGCAACGACTAAAGCGAGCCCGATGGCTCGCCCCTTGGTTGCTGACGAGGTGAAATTCATAGTTGCATCCCTTGGAAGTTCCCAGTTCTCTCTTTCCGTTGTATCGGTCACTCTCCGCGTTTGCTTGGGGGGCAACCCACCGGGACGCACTATGACTAGTTATCTCGTCGAGGGCGGTCGGGTAGGGGGATGTCAGCGCTAGCGTGGCTACATGCGCCGAACCCTGTTGCCACTCCTTTTGCTCGTCGTCCTCGGATCGGCCTGCCAGGTGAAGATCGAACAAGCGACCCGAATCAACGACGACGGTTCAGGACAGATCGTGTTGGATGTCCTGCTCGACGAGGAATTACGAACCCTGACGGGCTTCGAAGACGCCGCCAGCGCGTTTGAGTTGGCCGGGGGAGTACCGGACGGATTTGTAGTTGAGGACCTCGTCGTCGATGACTTTGCCGGTGCCCGGGCCACAAACGAATTTGCCAGCCTTGACGAACTAAACATAATTCTCGAAGATGCTGCCAGTACTGGCCTTGCCGACGTTGTTTCTATTACCCGCGAGGGCAACGAATACCGGTACGAGGCCACGGTTGGTGACCTCGGTGCGGCCGCCGAAGGTTTAGGCGGGTTTGTTACTGCAGACACGTTCGATGACTTCTTTGATATCACTCTGGCGGTGCGGCTCCCCGGCGATGTAGTCGATCACAACGCTGATCGCCTCGATGAAGATGGGACTCTCATCTGGCGCATCGGGATTGAAGACTCGGGGTCCAAGCTGTCCGGCACCTCCCGGGTGGCGACCGACTGGGCTCCGATGGCGATCGGTGCGATCCTGGTGGTGGCGCTGATCGGTGGCGTGGCGCTGATGGTGCGTAATCGGAAGTCGCGAAAGCCTCAGGACGGCGAGGCGGCGGACCTACCCTCAGGATCACCTACCATATAGGCCGCAAACAATATCTGGAGTATGAGTGGCTAAGCAAGAAGACGTAATTCGAGTCCAAGGTGTCGTCGTTGAAACGTTGCCCAATGCGACGTTTCGCGTCGAGGTTGACGGTGGACTGGAAGTGCTGGCCCGAGCTGCTGGCAAGATGCGTCGGGGTCGTTATATCCGGATTCTGCCTGGTGACCGGGTAGATGTTGAGCTTTCCGCCTACGACCCCACCCGGGGCCGTATCGTGTGGCGCTACAAATAGGCCGGTCTGCCATACTGCCCGCCTATGGGCGGCCAGATCATCCAGGGCGACAACCTCAAGGTTCTGAAATCCTGGCCCGACGCGTCGGTGAACCTCATCTACATCGACCCCCCCTTCGGTACCGGGCAAGTTCGAACTCACCGCCGCATCAAAACTGGATCTGGTGAAGCCACCCGGTTGGGCTTCGGAGGGCGTACGTACCAGTACGAGACCGTGTCAGAACTGGCCTATCGGGATGATATGCCGCTCGACGAGTATCTGGACTTCCTGAGAGTTCGCCTTGAGCACATGCACCGGGTACTCACCGACGACGGCTCGCTCTATGTGCACGTCGACTTCCATGCGGTTCACTACATGCGCGTCATGCTCGATGAAATCTTCGGAGCAGATCGGTTTCTGAATGAGATCATTTGGGCGTACGACTACGGGGGTCGACATCGCGACCGATGGCCCCGCAAGCATGACAACATCTTGTTTTATAGCAAGGGACCGAGCTGGACCTTTAACCGAGATGACATCGACCGGATCCCCTACATGGCTCCAGGGTTGGTGGGGCCGGAAAAGGCTGCGATCGGAAAACTTCCGACCGACGTCTGGTGGATGACGATCGTACCGACCAACTCCCGGGAGCGGACGGGCTATCCAACCCAGAAACCTGTGGCCCTTGTTGAGCGGATCATTCGGGCGTCTTCAAATGAAGGTGATGTTGTCGCGGACTTCTTTGGCGGATCCGGCACGACTGCCGTCGCCGCCCAACGGTTAGGGCGCCAATACGTCTATGTCGATAGCAACGAAGAGGCAGTCACTATCGCTCAAAAGCGTCTGGAGTCAGGGTCGGCGTTGGATGGCTAATTCCATGAGGCGCCGAGCCGCGTCTCCCATCAGGGCGAAGCGCTCGTCCTGGGTTTGTCCCCGCACGTAGCGGATGTAGATCTGCTGGACGATCACAGCCATCTTGAACGACCCGAAGACGACGTAATAGTCGACGGCTTTCGGATTGATCCCAGTTAAATCCGCATAGCGGGCGATCGCCTGCTGCCGGGTCATAAACCCCGGCGCGGTGGTCGGCATCGGGTTCAGCTCCGATGGAGCTTCGCTCTCGTCATACCAAACTGATAGGAGCGTACCGAGATCCGCCAATGGATCGCCCTGGGTGCACATGTCCCAGTCATAGACGGCAACACATGTGCCCGGGTCATCCTCGGCGACGGCCATGTTGTCGAGTCGCCAGTCGTTGTGCACGAGGGCCGGCGGTGGTGAGGCCGGGAGCTCACTGTTGAGCCAATCGATGAGTTCGGTAGCGGTTGACCAATCCTTCTCCTTGGAGAGATGCCACCGTTTGGTCCAGCCTTCGACCTGCCGGACCAAGAAACCCTCGGGATGGCCTAGGTCGCCGAGTCCGGCTTCTACCGGGTCGATCCTGTGAAACTGCGCCAGAGTGTCGATCACCACTTCGGATAGCTTCCGATTGACGTTCTCGTCGGCTCCGCCGCCAAAGATTTCCGGTACGACTCTGCGCACCACGACGCCGTTCTTTCGCTCCATGACGAAGAACGGACTGCCGATGATCGAGGCGTCTTCACACAGCAGGTAGCTGCGAGGCGCCTGGGGGAAGGCCATCCATAGGTCCTTGAGGATTGCGTGTTCGCGTCCCATGTCGTGCGATCCCGGAGCTACCGGACCGAGCGGAGGGCGCCGCAGAACATATTCGGAACCGTCGGCGTACTCGAGGAGATACGTCAAGTTGGCGTGTCCGCCAGCGAACTGCCGGACTCGCAATTCGCCGTGATCGCCACCGAGTTGCCCATGCAGGTAACGCTGGACTGCTTCCAAGTCGAAGCGCTCGTCGGGGCGAACCTCGATTAACTCCTGTGCCGCCATACGTACGGCAGCCTAACCCCAACTACTTACAGGCAGCCGAAAGGTAGGGGTACGGATTGACCGTATCAGTGCGATTCAAGGCGATCTCAAAGTGGATATGGGGGCTAGATCCCTTGGCATTGCCGGAATCGCCCACGTACCCGATCACCTCGCCCGCCACCACTTGGCCGCTCTTGCCGAATGAGTCCATGTGTGAGCCGATATACCGATGGCCGTCATCGCCCTCCAGGCGGAATTGCAGTCCTCCGATGGCGCCCTCGAGATGGTGTACGAATCCGGATACGGGAGCGATCACAGCGGTACCACGGGGGGCAAACAGATCGTTGCCGGTATGGTATCTCCCGCCCGAACGTGGAAAGCCCCAGTCGTTGAAGAACTTCGCTCCGGCAACCGGACAGACAAGGCCCCCCGATCCGCTGATCTTAAGTACTTGACCGACGTAGATGCGGTCCGGGTTGGTGAGCGAGTTGGCCGCAGCGAGGTCTCGAGATTGTATGTTGTATTTGCTGGCAATCTGCGAGAGCGTTTCGCCTGTTTTGACAGTATGCGTCTGGGCAGAGGAAACACTCGGCGCGGTAGCCGCCTCGGCCGCTCCGCCGCTGACCTTGAGCCGAGTTCCGGCGTACACCACTGCTGGGTTGGTGATGCCGTTCAACGAGCTAATTGCAGCGACCGTTGTCTTGAACTTTCTGGCGATCTTGCCCAGTGTTTCGCCCGGTTGCACCACGTAGTACACCGCAGTGGTTGACGCGGTCGATGTAGAGGTTGGAACTTCGAGAACCTGTCCGACCCAGATCCGATTGGGGTCGCTGATGCCGTTGGCAGACGCCAGGGCCGAGGTGCTCACCCCGTTTTTGTTCGCAATCTCGGAGAGCGTATCTCCCGATTGCACGGTGTAGCCGGATACCGCTGCCACAGTACCGAGGCAGAGGATGATGAAGGTGGTCGCGGTACGACGGCTGAAGCTCAGCCGAGTGAGGTATGAGAGCATGCAGTTGTCTCCTGAAGCTCCGCCCGCTTCTCTCGCACCTTATCGTCTCACAAGTTTGTAATTCAAGCTTTGTTGCGCTTACCTCGGGCTGATCTCAACCCGTTGGGCTGAGCCTCTCTTCGGTTCGGAACGAGCTCGCAACTGACCGCAGGCGGCATCGATGTCCTGGCCGCGCATATGCCGCAGAGTGCCGTTGACTCCCAGGCGGTTTAGCTCGCTCATAAACGACGCGATCCGGTCCGGGCTCGAAGGTTGGTCGGGACTCAAAGGGGTGGGGTTCAAAGCGATCACGTTCACGTGCGACTGCAACCGCTCAGCGATTGGCGCCAGCTTTCGGGCCTGATCAAGCGTGTCGTTCACGCCATCGATCAGGGTCCACTCCAGTGACACGCGCCGGCCTTTGGCTTTGAAGTAGTTGGCGGCGGCTGCTTCGACGGCTGCAATGGGATACCGCTTGTTGATAGGAACTAGCGTTGATCGGAGCTCATCGTCCGCTGCATGCAGGCTTACGGCCAGTGTCACTTGCCAGGGTTCCTCTGCCAGGGCCAGCATTCCCGGAACGACCCCCACGGTGGAGACCGTCACCGAGCGAGCTCCCAGCCCGCCAACCTCAATGATGCGACGAAGCGATTCGCGGACCCTCTTGTAGTTGGCGAGTGGTTCCCCCATGCCCATGTAGACGATGTTGGTGAGGTGGTCTGGACAATCGGGAAGGCCAACTGCCGTCAGGTAGGCCGAGGCGTACGCCACCTGGGCGTAGATCTCGCCTGGTTCGAGGTGGCGGTCAAATCCGAACTGGCCGGTGGCGCAGAAGGTGCAGCCGAGAGCGCAACCGGCCTGGCTTGATATACAAAGCGTGTTGCGTTTTGGATATCCCATGAGAACCGCTTCTATGGCGTTTCCGTCGGGCGCCCGGAAGAGCCACTTCACCGTGGTGCCAGCATCGGCGGTCTGTTCGGTTTCGACGGTGAACGGCCACAGGCCCTCGCCGATCTGGTCCCGGAGGTAGCCGGGCAGGTTGGTCATTTCATCGGCGGTGAGCACGGGATGTTCATAGAGCCACGAGCGCAGTTGATCGGCCCGATACGAGGGTTCCTCAGGAAACAGGGAAGCAAGATTTTCGGGTTCGACCGAATAGGGCACGGTTCCATAGTAGGCCCTGCGTCATTGGTCCTAGGATGCGGAGTCATGGCGCGCACAGAACTTTCGCCGGTCTCAGATCGAGAGCGGTTTTTCACCAACCCGGGTTATCTGGCCCTGTGGGCTTCACTCGGGCTGGGCATCCCGGCGATCGCCCTTGGTGCAGCGCTCGGCAGTGAGCAAGCGATGGGCCTCACCTATATTCAGGTCCTCCTTGTGGTACCCATCGGCTTGATATTTGGCGGGGCGGTGATCTCGGCAGTTGCATGGATGGCCGCCGACATGGGCGTACCTACCGGCCTGTTGTTTCGTCCCGGACTTGGTCTGGCCGGCTCCTGGGTGGCGGCGGTCTTCCAGGCGCTGCTCTATATCGGGTGGACGGCGCTCGAGATTCAAATCGGGGCGACGTTCCTCGAACGACTAGCAGTTGGTGCCGGCTATCCGATCTCGTATCCGGTGGCTATCACCATCGTTACAGCGATGGTGGCCGGGCTGGTCTGGATGGGTATGGCCTGGGTGTCTGGCGTATTGATCCGGCGGTTCACCTTCTGGGTTGCGCTCGCTGTCGTCATTTGGGTGTTGGTGGATGCGGTGACCAACGCAGATCTCACTGGCTTGCAGGATCGTATCCCGGATCAATCCCAGTTCTGGATTGCCATCGACCTGGTGGTTGCTTTTGTCATGCTCTGGGTGCCGCTGGCAGGTGACACCGCCCGCTTTGCCAAGACGACCACTTCTGCCACCTCGGGAGTTGGATTCGGATTCGGTGTCGGATTGGCTGCCATGCTTCTCTTGGGAGCCGTTGTCGGCCTGGCCGGTGGCATGGACGGCACGATCGATGGTTCTGTCGATTTCATTATCGGGGCGGCGGGCACGATTGCATTGGTGGTGGGGGTTGCCTGGTTGATCGCCGGAATGATCGACCAGCCGTTCGGGTTCGTCTATGGGGCTTCAACCGCGCTGGCGGCCACAGTACGCGGGAGGGCCCCGCTTTGGCTTTCCCTGGTCGTGGTTGGCCTGGGTGGGGTAACCGCCGCCCTCGCCAGCGCCGGGTCCTTGCTCGGACTGGGGAGCTTCCTGCTCGCCGTTCTCACCCCGTTGATCGCCGTGATCTTGGCAGATTTCTTTGTGGTTCGGGCCCGGCGCTACCTCACCGACGCGCTGTATCAGACGGATGGCCCATACGGCCGACTCAATCCCTACGGGTTGGCCTCGTTTGTTGTCGCATTCGCCGTCCAGCAATGGATTCGTCCGTCGGGTCCGGTGGGCTGGATCGAAGTCATCGAACGTATTCCGGGAGCTGGTACGTGGGGTACCAGCGGCGTACCAGCGGTCATCATTGGAATGCTGATTGCTTTCGCGATGTACTCAGGGTTGGGCCGATGGAAGATCGAACCGTGGGAGTCCGTCTCGCAGATCCGGTTCTGATGGGTTAAATCAGGGACTGGTCAGCGATGAAGCCGCTTCGATCCACTTGCTCGCCCGACCCTCGGTAATGTTCACGATCTCAGCTATCCGGTACGGATCTGCTTTCGCCAGTTGAGGGTAGGTGGCCACGCCAGCCTCCATCAGTCGCCTTGCAAACACCGGGCCGATGCCGGGAATAGCTGTCAGGTCGTCGGGTTCGGCGGCGGCGTCGACATCGGCTGGCTCGGGTGGAAGAGTGTAGGTCGGGTGTTCGGGTTCGCGGTTGAGTGCCAGAGTGACGAACCGATCTCGCATCGCCCAGGCAACGGCACCGGCCCCGCCGACGATCCCGAGAATGCGGGCTGCTTTGCCGAGCTTCATGCTTCTAGCCCCAACATCCGGCCGATGGACTCCAGTGGCGCCAACCGCCACCGCTGTATACAAGCCAGGCTGCAACGGCGACGTTCGCATCAGGATCCATGATCGAGGCACCCGCCCGTCCAGCGTTGCTCGAGCGGTCCTGCCAGAACTTCGGAAGGTGTTGGAACAATCCAGACGCTCCAGACGAAACATGAACCGCGTCGGCCCGACCGCTGCTTTCACAGTGAATCACCCAGAGTGCCCTGGCCACGTCGGCCTGAGCGAAGTAGGTCTCAACGAGTCCCTGCCACGCTGCGGCGTCGGTCGGCACGTTGCTGTATTCGCGCGGCGAGGCAGCCGGGGGAGGGGCAGTGGGGGTCGATTTCTGGGTGGTGATCTTCGTGCGGGGTGCCGCCGTTGCCAGGGTGGTAGTGGTCCGGTTACTAGCAGCCTGCGCCGAGATCATCTCGCCGATGTCGGGTGGGGCAAGCGTGCTGGTCGTTTGCACAGAACCGGTTGCAAAGTTCATGGCCGCCACCCGGCCAGCCAGCAGGCCAACTGAGGCGTTCGGTTCGTTGGCAGTCGCCGCTGAGGTGATGACCGTTGTGTCTGACTGCACAGGGACGGTCAGGCCGGCATCTGTTGGAGCAAACGCGGCAAAACCAGCTATGGCAAATGAAGCCATCGCGGCCCAGCCCACGAAAGCACCTAATCGAATGAGTCGCAATTAAATAGTCCGCCCTTGACAGCAATACGCCCCCAGCGAGGGGCAAGCGCAGGATACTGGGTTGACCCAGTCCGAAGCAAGCCAAAGTATGCCAAATTCTGGAAAGAGACTGAATTACCGGACGGCGGTGCTGGCGGTGGCGACGCGCGGGTCAGCCGCTCCGGTGCGCAGCCCTTCCTGGTCGATCGTGATCGCGGCCACCGGTCCCCATCCGCCCTCCCAAGCCGAAGCCTCCTCAACCACGTGGCCCCTCGACCGAAGCGACTCGATGACTGGCGGGGGAAACCGTGACTCTGTCGAAAGGCTGGACGTCGTGCCAGCCCCGAATTCATTCGTCGTCCACCTCGGGACGTTCTGGGCTTCGGCCGGCGATAGTCCTGCATGGAGAATGTGAGCGGCCATCTGGGCGAGGAGTTGCGGCTGTTGGTCACCGCCTCTGGTGCCAAGGATGAGCGCCAGGTCGCCGTTGCGAGTCCAGAGCGAAGGGGCCAGCGTGTGGGCGGGTCGGCGGCCTGGGTGGATCTCGTTGCGGTGGCCAGGTTCGAGCGAGAATCCGGTCCCTCGGTTGTGAAGAAAAAAACCTGACGACCCGGCACCTATCCCGCTGCCGATCCCATGAAAATTCGATTGGATCAGCGATATGCCGACTCCGGACCGGTCTACGACCGAGAGGAAGGTGGTGCCGCCGATGGTCGGCTTTGGATTCGGCCAAGTCCCGGCCCGTTCGAGCGTGATCGCTTCGGCTGCATCGCCAAGCGCGGTCTCTCCGATCAGCTCCTCGGTACTTGCCGCAGTGGTCGGATCCGACAGGAGCTCGTCGCGCCGGCTGGCGACCGACCGATACGCCTCAACCATCAAATGGACGTAGTCGGGGTCGGCCGGGTCGATGGGTGGAGCACATTGTTCGAATATTCGTGCGGTGGCGAGCGTCAGGTACCCCTGGCTATTCGGGGGAATGGTCCACGCCGTGTGTCCGAACACGTCGAGCGAAAGGGGAGCGACCCAATCGGGTTCGAAGCCCGCCAGGTCATCGAGGGTGATGAAGCCGCCCACGGCGTCGACGATGCTACCGGCGACGGTGCCCTCGTAGAACGCGGTCGGCCCTTCAGTCGCAATTCGACCCAACGTCTCCGCAAGGTCGGGACGCCGAATCAGAGCGCCCGGTTGCGGCATTTGCCCGGAGCGGTAGAACGGCTTGGCCGCAAGCTGTGGTTGGAGCTGCTCCGCTCTCGAATCAAAGGCTCTGCTCAGCTCGACACTGGCCGGGAATCCGTCCTCGGCATACCCAACCGCAGGGGCGAGGACGGTACTGAGCGGAAGTGATCCCATCTCTCGTACCAGCCAGTCCCAGCCCTTCACACAGCCGGGAAGCGTTACCGATGCCGGGTCCGTGGTTGGGATGGAAGGCCCCGGAAGGTGGCTCGTCTGGATGTTTGATCCAGCCCACCCTGAGGCGTTGAGGGTTCGGGGGCTGCTCTCGCCAGGGACATGCACGAGGGCGAACAGGTCGCCGCCGATGCCGCAGGTTTCGGGAGCGACGACGCCGAGGACGGCATTGGCGCCAATCGCCGCGTCTACCGCGTTTCCGCCTTTGGCGAGAAGGTCAAGTCCGGCTTGTGTCGCTAGCTCGTGCGATGTGACAACGATGTCACCGAACGTTCGCCGGTTCATCGCTTAAGCTGAGGTACGACCCGATTGATTGCATCCAGGGTCGCTCGTACGGCCGACTGGGCTGGGTCGGGTCCGACGATCGCGCAGCCAACGAGCAGGCGCTCCTCTCCTCCAGACACCATCACTACCTGGGCCACTGCCACCAGCCGTGATCCGATGGTAGGTGTCTCAAGGGCGGCGAGGGCGAGAGCGAAGTCCTCACCCAGTGCCTGTTCGACGGCGCCCAACGTGGCCTCTCCGACGATCCTGACTCGCGAGGTCGGTCCGGTTGGCCCGGTGGCCGAACCGACATAGACTTCGTTTTTCCACGCCAGGGTGACTTCGACTTGCGATTTCGCTCCGTCCGGTCGCTCGGTGATATCTACGACCGCTGGCCGGTCACTTCTTCCGGTCTCATCGTTTTCGATCTGGACTACCGAAACAATCCGTCGATCGATTGTGATTCCGAACGAGGCCATGGCCAGGCTCTGAACATCCCGGACGACTTGTTTGGCCGGTTTGCCCGGTGTCGCCAACACGTGGACTTCGGCGATGTTGCTCCGGTCGCCGACGACGCGCACCGCATCCACGGTGGTCAATCGGCAGAGTGATTCTTCGAGTTCGGCGTAGCGCATGGCGCAAACTTAGCCGTGTTCGTGCGGCTTGGAGAGCTTTGTCCTTGGGTTCGCTGCTCGGTCCCTGCTACATTCTTGGATACCCACGGTGGTGATACCCCTGTGGGTGAGCTGGAAACATCAGGATGCTGACCCTGATCCAGACTCAGTGCGGGCAAATGGGAGCCACTGAATCGGATATGTTCGATGAGGTTTCCTCGGAAACGAGGAGAAAAGGAGTCTGCTACCCAAGCCTAAGAAGTCTCTGGACTTACGAACCCCAGCGAAGCGGATACTCTGGCCGTCCACTAGCGCGACGTGTCAAAAAACTCTATGAACTGGGTGATGTCCCTAATGAAGATCAAGATTGCACGGATGGTCGCTGCTGCCAGTGGTTTGGCAGCAATGATTCTTGCCGGTAGCGCGTCATTACGGATTAGCTAAGAACAGTACGTCGCTTGGGTAGCGGACCTTCTTTTTAGGGAGGATGCAATTTTGCAGGCGGTAAAGGTCAGATTGGCCATTGCATACGCGGCTTTGGGAGTGGCAGCGCTCGGCGTGGCGATCCTCACCCAGGACTTCCCCCCGCTTCGGGTCTGGCTTCCGTTCGCCGTTGTCGCTTCCTTGACTGTCTATCACGCCGTCGAGGTCAACGACCACCTCACGGCCTCCCCTGCGGCGATGATTTTCCTGGCGACCGCAGTGGCATTCGGAGCTGGTCACGCCGCACTCGGTGCGGCAGCGATTTCGGCGGTGAGTCCGGTAACAAAAGCCGATATTGCCGAACGTCGGATCGCTCTGTCCGTCATCAACTGGGGTCAGACTGTGGTCGCCGCAGTGTTGGCCGGGTTCGTACTCGAGCCGTTTTTTCCGAGCGGGGCCTGGAGCCAGCGAGACTTTCCGCTCGTGGCAATCGGGGCCATGCTGGCCTCCATGGTGTACCACCTCGTCAACTGGGGTCTGGTCACCTTTGCGGTCCGGGTCGTCTACCGGAAGCGAGAGATTCGGCCATGGTCCCGGATGGGTTCAATTCTTCGATCAACCGTCGTCATGGGGTTCGTCGGCGGGCTACTCGGAGCTACCTATCACCTCGTTCCGGTTGCGCTGCCTCTGATCTTTGCGCTGTTCGGGGTTGGCTACCTGGCGTTCTCATCATTGAGTGAGCTCCGTGAAGCGCAAGAAGCAACGCTGCGGGGTTTCATCAAAGCGCTCGAAGCCAAGGATCTCTACACCCGGGGTCACACCGAGCGGGTTGCCTACTTCAGCCAGCTGATCGCCGAGCGGATGAACTACCGCGGTACCCGGCTCGAACGAGTGCGGTGGGCGGCGCTTATCCACGATGTCGGAAAACTGGCCGTCCCGCGTGATCTGATCCGCAAGCGAGGCCGACTCGAAGACGAAGAGTATTTGCAGCTGCAGACGCATGCCCATGTCGTCGAGGACCTGCTCGCAGAAGTCGAATTTCTCCGGCCTATGGTCGAGATCGCCTCGGGTCACCACTCTCGTTTTGATGGCGGTGGCTATGGAGGAACCGGTCACGCCCACGGGACCCCACCGTCGCAGGAGGCGAGGATTCTCGCAGTTGCGGATGCTTTTGACGCTATGACCTCCACGCGGTCCTACCGGGTGGCGCTTAGTCAAGAGTTCGCCTTCCAGGAGCTTCGATCCAATGCCGGAACGCAATTTGATCCCGAAGTCGTAGAGGCGCTCGTGCAAAGTGTCATCGAGGCAGGCGAACGATACGGGTCGCCAAATCTTGGCTCAGAACAAGACGCCCGGTTCATTGCCGAGGGCAAGGTCACATAGTGGATCGTTTTCGACATCTCGAACCAGTGCTTTGGGCCTTGACGATGTTGGCTATCGCCATCGTCGGAATCGGTCGATCCGACTCGTCTCTGGTGGCCGTCAGCGTTGCCAGCGTCATCATCGGCGCGGCTGCCTTGGTGACAGTTCCGGCGTCGAGCGGAAACCGCTTTTCGCTAGCACTGGCGGCGGCTACCGCCGTCCCACTGCTGATTGGTCCCATCTTCGATTTTGGTGGTGCGGTCGGTTCGGTGGCGGTTGGGTTCTTGTCCGGTTGGGTCGTCTTGCAGTTATTCGGCTCGGAGGACCAACTCGTTTCCGCCACCAGCGACTTTCTCCGCCAGTCATTCGGTGCTTTTCTCTTCGCAGCCACGTTTGTCGTTGTTTCCCACTCTGTCGGCATGGTGATCGGAGATGCGGCGGCCAACCTGGTGAGCGCGATCGGTGCCGCTCTCATCTGGTTCGGGTTCGAAACTATCGCATGGGCGCTCTTCACCTACGATCGGGTTTCGCGTCGTTACATGATCAAGTTGGCGGTCGAGGATTGGCCGGTAGCGTTCAGTCTGTTTGCGGTGGGAGCGCTATTTGCATATGTGCTCCCGGATTTGGGCTGGTGGGCACCGGTGGTCGCCTTGTTGCCCTATTCCTTTGCGCACATTGCCTTCTATCGGTCGCATTCGGCCAGGATCACCTACAGCCAGACAATTCGTTCGCTGGCCCGGATCCCTGAGGTGGCTGGACTGTCGCCGGATGGGCACTCCGACCGCACCGCCGAACTGTCCGTCGCTGTCGCAACTGAACTCGGGCTGAACCCCGACGAGGTTCGGATGGTCGAGTACGCGGCTCGGCTCCATGACATCGGCCGGATCACCCTGAACGAGTTGAACATTATCAAAGTCGGATTTACCGACGATGACATCGCCCGGTGGGGAGCTGAGATTATCTCCGAAGCTCCATACCTGACCGGAGTCGCCGCACTTGTTCGCCAACAGCATGATCCGTATCGGCGCCCCGGCGAACGAAAAGATCCCGACCTGCCAATTCCTTCAAAGATCATCAAGGCTGCCTCGGCCTATGACCACGCCACATCAGAGTTAGGGTTCTCGGCCCTCGAGGCGCTTGAGGTCCTTCACCGCGGAGCCGCCTACGACTACGACCCCGATGTCGTCGAGGGCATCCGTCAGATTGTGATGACGCGCTAAGAGGCGGTCAGGGTCGGTTCGCCGAACCGGCCCGTGTCGTAGAAGGAACGCCGTGCTTGAACCACCGGATGGGTCGTCGGAGCTCGGATTCGAGAAACCGACCGAGGCCAACGGCCAAGAAAACGTCTCCGAGTGATATGACGGTCCCGGACCCCCAGAAAAACCGGACCGGGATGACATCGGCCAGGAACATGAGGCGCGTTTCTGATCCGAGCACGATGTGCTTAAAGTCGGTGATTGCCACCTCGGCGCTGAATCCACTCGCAGCCGACGCGGCAGCCTCCAGAACCGGCATCGCGCCGTTGGCGGCGATAACCGAGAAATTCATGAGGATGCCGAAACCCGCCAGCCACATGCCTGGTCGGGCCCGATTGGCGATCACCACCGCAAGAATAAAAAGGTAGGAGATCAGCAAAAGGGCAATGCCGACCGGAGCCGACCACGACCGGCCGCTCGGGATGAATCCAGACGCGGTCTGCACCGCAAAACCGATGATCAGGAGCGGCCAGAGCCGCAATTCAATTTCGCCAAGATTCGCCAGCCGGCCGCCCCGTATTATTGCGACGCCGATCGCGACGACCACGACGATTGCAAGCCACAATCCGCCTTCAGCCATTGGCCCGAACGGTACCACTGTGAGCGCGTAACCACTATCTTCATCGTTAGGTAATTTTGATTTTAGGAGTCCCATGCTGGTGACTGACCAGATCGGGCCGATGCTCACCCTGACCATCGACGACCCGGAGCGGCGTAATCCGCTAACCAACGCGGTTGTGACAGAGATGACGAAAGCGATCCAATCGGCCGATGAATCGGTACGGGTCATTGTCGTCACGGGGTCCGAAACGAAGGCTTTTTGCGCAGGCGGTGACCTGGCAGGTGGGTTCTTTGACGATCCCATCGCCACACATAGTGCGCGGGCCGAGCTCGCCGACCTATTTCGGTCGATGCGCCGGTGTCGGCAGCCGATCGTCGCCCGGGTCAACGGTCACGCACTGGCCGGTGGATTCGGGTTGATGCTGGCGTGTGACATAGCTGTCGCCGCCGACCACGCCAGGTTCGGCATGCCCGAGATCAACGTCGGACTATGGCCGATGATGATCACGGCTCTTGTGCAACGTTCGCTGCCTGAGAAAGTGGCAATCGATCTGATGATGACTGGTCGACAGATACCGGCGGCGGAAGCTCTAGCGATCGGAGCGATCTCGAGAGTGGTCGATGCGGCGGACCTCGACGCGACGGTTTCCGAACTGGCTGATTCGTTGGCGGCCAAATCCCCGGCTGTCTTGGCGCTCGGAAAACAGAGTTTCTATGCCGCCTCGGACCTGGCGTTCGACGCAGCCCTTGAGTCCCTGGCCGCTGGACTCACGGCAGTTGCGTTGACTGAGGATGCCAAAGAGGGGACTAGCGCATTCATCGAGAAGCGTCCGCCGAATTTTGTTGGTCGCTGACGGTGATAGTTTGACGCACCTATGAAATTGTTGCGCGCTGCTGGCTGGACGATGATTTGGGCTGGAGTCCTGATCTTCGCATTTTTGGCCTATCAGCTCTTTGGGACGTCCATCGGGACTAATCGCGCCCAGGATCAAGCTGATGAGCAGCTCGAGACCATTTTCGAGGCGTCAATCGAAGAACTAGCGGCGACCGGAGTTCCGGTTCCGACCGACCCTCAAGTGTCGACTGACGTAATCCCAACGTTGTTTCCCGAGCCGATTCCAGTGCCTGGTCAGCCGTTTGCGCGCATTGTCATTCCTAAGGTCGAGATCGATCATGTGGTCTGGGAAGGGGTTGAGCGTGCCGACCTAAGAAACGGTCCTGGACACATGCCATGGACGGCGCTGCCCGGCCAGCCTGGAAACGCCGTCATCTCCGGGCATCGCACGACCTACGGGGCGCCGTTCTTCAGGCTCGATGAAGTAGAGGTAGGCGATGAGATCACGATGCAGACGGCGACCGGATCGCACCGATATGAGGTGCGCGAGATATTGATAGTCGAACCCACTGCCGTCGAGGTCACCGAGCCGCGCGACGGTGCCTGGCTGACGCTCACGACATGCACTCCGGTCTACTCAGCGGCGCAGCGTCTCGTAATCCATGCTGAACTCGTCGAAGGACCCAATTTCGATTTTGTGCAATATCAAGCGGAGGCATCGTCATGAAAAGACTGTATGAACGATTACCTGGTCCGGCACCCGTGCGCGTTCTCATACTCTTGGTGTTGGCCGCCGTCGTGTTTGTGCTGCTCATCCCGTTGTTTGAATGGGCTGGCACGTTCCTCGACGACGGTGGAGTAATTGGTGCATGGGTAGACGCAGGGCCGGGTCTTCGGGTCTAAGGGCGGACGAACCGGTGTTCAGCCCCGACCCCACGTCGTTACCTGTTTGACGTTGCCGGCCGATCATTCGGTTCCAGCTAGAACCCGAAACTTCCAGCGGACAATTCTCTAAGCGTTGCCAAAGAAATCTGTCCGGTTACCTGCTTTTGGATCGTGCGGTCCTGTCCAATGAACCACGTAGATGGCATGCCGAGCGGCGGATAGGCGGCGGCGACTGTTTCTGCGGCATCAAAACCGAGCGTATAGGACACGCCCAGTTCTTCGGCCAGGGCACGGGCAAGTTCCTCGCGATCGCTGACGGCGATACCCAAAACGAGGATGCCCGGTTGGTCGGACTGGAAGGCGTCGAAGTCCGGCATTTCCGCTCGGCACGGTGCGCACCACGATGCCCATAGGTTCAAAACCACCGGCCGACCGTCGGTTTCGAGGTGTTGCACGAGGTTGAAGGTCGAGCCGTCGAACAACTGCACTGTAAAGTCGGGGGCGATCTCGGCCGCGCTGATTTGAGCATCGGGATCGGCAGTTGATCGCGATTGATAGGCAAGGATGGCAATGAGAGCGCCGACGATCGCAACGCCGACCAGAATCAGGAAACCCGAGCGGCTGGCAGTGGGATCGTCCGTCGTTGTTTCCATAATCACATGGTACCGGTGGGCCGTCGTTAGACTTTTTGAGTGAGCTTTTTCAAACCCGGCAAAGTAGACCTCGATCGAGCTGGCATTGATCCGACCAGAGTTCCACCAGGCCAATACGTCACAGACCGATTTCCCGTCCTTCACGCTGGGATCGTGCCGACGATCGACATCGAGAACTGGGATCTGAAAGTCGATGGCCTCGTCGCACAAACGCGTTCATATTCGCTGGACGAGATCAAGGCGATGCCGACCGCAGATCACACGATGGACATCCACTGTGTCACGAAATGGTCGAAGCTCGACACCGACTGGCACGGCGTCCGGGTCGTTGACTTCATCAACGGTTTCGAGGTTTCGCCTGACGCGACGCACGTCTTGGTCGGGGCTGAACACGGCTTCACGGCCAATCTGCCTATCGAAGATTTTCTCCGGCCGGAGAACCTACTCGCCTGGCAGTTCGGCGGAGCGGAACTGGAAATCGAGCACGGCTGGCCGATGCGACTCGTCGTGCCTCACTTGTATTTCTGGAAGTCGGTGAAGTGGCTTCGTTCCTTCACTTTTCTGGCAGCGGATCAGCCGGGCTTTTGGGAACGTAACGGATACCACATGTACGGCGACCCGTTCAAGGAGCAGCGTTACTGGGGGAGTTGAGGTCCCTGGAAGACGGCGCTCCGGTAGTACTCAAGTTCCTTGATCGATTCCCGGATGTCAGCCAAGGCCCGGTGGCCTCCGACTTTCTCGGGGGCGTTGTCCAACTGTTCCGGCATCCACCGTCTGGCGAGTTCCTTTATGGTCGATACGTCGACTATTCGGTAGTGCAGGTGCCGGACCAGCTTGGGCATGTGTTTGACGAGGAACGCCCGGTCAGTGTGGATGCTGTTTCCGGCCAGTGGAGCGATGCCACTTTCGGGCACGTGTTTTTTGATGAACGACAGCACCTGTCGCTCCGCCTGTCGGGTCGAGAGGTCCGAGCCGAGGACTCGCTCGGTCAGCCCCGATTTGTCGTGCATCTTTTTGACGACCGGGACCATGTGTTCAAGCTGCTCCGGCGACGCGGAGATGACGAGCTCGGGACCTTCGATGGCTGAGGCCAGCTGTCCGTCGGTGATGATCACGGCGATTTCCAGGATGACGTCCTTGTCGATGTCGAGGCCAGTCATCTCAAGGTCGATCCACACAAGCGGTTGCTTCATGAACGACAACGCTAGCCGCCCCGAAGGGCCGCTCGATGGTGTTCGTCAACTAGTGGGCAAGCGCCATGGCTTTGAGGACGGTGTGGAGAATCCCGCCGTTGCGGTAGTAATCAACTTCGACGGGTGTGTCGATTCGGCAAATCGTCCGGAACGTCACAGTCGTGTCGTCAGTCCTGGTGGCCGTCACCGAAACCTCTTGACGGGGCACCAGATCTTCGTCGATGGCGATCGAGAATGTCTCGGTGCCGTCCAGTCCGATCGTAACGGCGGTTTCTCCTGGTACGAACGTGAGCGGAAGGACTCCCATGCCAACCAGGTTCGAACGATGGATACGCTCATACGAATCGGCAATGACGGCCTTCACACCCAAAAGATAGGTTCCTTTGGCCGCCCAGTCCCGCGACGAGCCCATGCCGTAGTCCTTACCGGCCAGGACGACGAGCGGGATGCCAGCCGTCTTGTACGCCAGGCTGGCGTCGTAAATGCTCTTTATCGTCCCGTCGGTGAAATCGGTCGTCCATCCACCTTCGGTCCCGGGTGCCAGTTCGTTTCGGACCCGAATGTTCGCAAACGTTCCCCTGGTCATTACCCGGTCATTGCCACGGCGCGAGCCGTAACTATTGAACAGCCGACGTTCGACGTGATGTTCTGTGAGATATTGACCGGCCGGAGTGTCCGGGCCGATGGATCCGGCCGGCGAGATATGATCGGTCGTCACCGAGTCGCCAACCTTGACGAGCACCCGGGCTCCGTGAATAGGTTCGATCGTGCCTGGTTCCGTGGTCAGCCCTTCAAAGAACGGGGGTTCCTGGATGTAGGTTGAGGCGTCGTTCCAGGCGTAGAGTGCCGTCCCAACGGTCTCGATATCGCGCCACTCTTGCGGACCATGGAATACGTTGCCGTATTGTTCGATGAATTGATCGCGCGTCACTGCTGTGCTCACGATCTCGTCGATTTCACTTTGGGTCGGCCACAGGTCACGTAGGTACACCGGCTGCCCGCTCTGGTCATGTCCGATCGGTTCAGTCGTGAGGTCGATGTCGACAGTTCCAGCTAGGGCGTATGCCACCACGAGCGGGGGCGAAGCCAAGTAGTTCGCTTTGACGTGAGACGAAATGCGCCCCTCGAAATTACGGTTTCCCGACAGAACAGAAGTAACGACCAGGTCGTCGTTGTCGATGGCCGCGGCGATAGGATCGGGGAGCGGACCGGAGTTTCCAATGCAGGTTGTACATCCGTAGCCGACCGTGAAGAACCCGATCGCTTCGAGATCTTCCGTCAGGTTGGCTTTGTCGAGATACTCGGTCACGACCTTTGAGCCGGGAGCCAGCGAGGTCTTTACCCACGGTTTACGGTTGAGGCCAGCCGCTCTCGCTCTCCGAGCCACTAGGCCGGCGCCTACCATGACTGCCGGGTTGGAGGTGTTCGTGCACGAGGTAATGGCGGCGATCACGACGTCGCCATGGTTCAGTTCGAAGTCTTCCCCGTCATAGCTCACTGCGGACCCGGCCGGGCCAGCATCGAGGCTGACGGCGGGACCACCTTCGTCGGCCATCATTTCCACGGTTCCGATCGCGGTCGGGCCAGCCTTGTGGAACGTATTGACGAGATCTTGTTCCCATTGTGACTTCATCCCGGACAGGAGGATTCGATCCTGGGGTCGTTTGGGGCCGGCCAGGGCAGGTTCGACCGTCGAAAGGTCGAGTTCGAGATTGGAGGAATAGGTAATCGAGCGGGCTTCGTCGCGCCACAGGCCCTGTTCCTTGTAGTACTGCTCAACGGTCTCGATGAGGGCTTCGTCGCGGCCGGTGAGGCGGAGGTACGTGAGGGTTTGCTCGTCGACAGGGAAGAAGCCAACCGTTGCCCCGTATTCGGGGGCCATGTTGGCAATCGTGGCTCGATTGGCCAGCGGCATGTCGGCCAGGCCCGGGCCGTAAAACTCTACAAATTTTCCGACCACCCCATGCTCTCTGAGTAGCTGAGTGACCGCCAGGACCATGTCCGTGGCCGTGGCGCCTTCTGAGAGTCTTCCGGTCAGCTTAAATCCGACCACTTCAGGAATGAGCATGTAGATCGGCTGGCCGACCATGACTGCTTCGGCCTCGATGCCGCCCACGCCCCAGCCGACCACGCCGATGCCGTTGATCATGGTGGTGTGCGAGTCGGTTCCCACCAGCGAATCTGGATAGAGCTCGGTCCCGTTGTCCCAGACCACATTGGCGAGGTACTCGAGGTTGACCTGATGAACGATCCCGGTGGCCGGTGGTACTACTCGAAAGTTCGAGAATGCCGACTGGCCCCACTTGAGGAACTCGTACCGTTCCTGGTTGCGTTCGAATTCGTACCGGGCATTGATCTGCAGTGCCATGCCGGAGTTGAACGCGTCAACTTGCACTGAGTGATCGATTACCAGATCACACTGGACCAGAGGATTGACGAGCTGGGCAGCCGCTTCGTCGCCCGTCATCCTGACGATCGCCGAGCGCATGGCGGCCAGATCGACCACTGCCGGAACACCAGTGAAGTCCTGGAGCACGACTCGGCCGGGTGTGAAGGGAATCTCCGTTTCGCCGACTTTGCTTGCGTCATAGGACGCAAGCGCACGGATGTCTTCGTCCTGAACCACATGACCGTCGTAGTTCCGTAAAACCGACTCGAGGAGCACCTTGATGGAATAGGGAATGGTGTCGATATCGGCGATGTCTTTGAGGGCATCGAGCCGATAAATCGTCCGGTCGCCGAGCGGCGTGGAAAGTGTTGCTCGAGCCGAGAAAGGGTCAGGTTTCATGGTGTTCCTCAATTCTTATTCTGGAACCAATTGTAGACACCGGCCATGGGGACCTGGAATCGCCGACGTTCAGAAAGAAGTGCTGATCTTATGCCATCGGCAAGTTTGGGTTCCGCCCGACGGCTGGTGGAGGTTGGCGGTTAGTCGGCTCGGCCGCCGATGGTGACGTGCACCCTCGTTACGCAGTTGTCGTCGGCGCCCGCATGGGGGCGCACCTCGGTCGTGCAGCCGGGATTGATCGCTTCCATAAGCCCATCGACGAGTCCTTGATCCAGCGAACAGACGACCTGGGGGTGGGACTGGGCCGTGCTTCCAAATGGGCAATGACTGGTGAGCAAGCCGGTTCCGTCCGGAGAAGGGGCAATCCCGAAACCGACCCCGGTCATCGCCGTTGCCACCGCCATGACGGCCGACCCGTATCCGTCGTCCTCTATGTCGCCGATCTCGGCAGCCAACTCCATCCCGTATTGGCGGCCAACCGTTCGGGCAACCGTCGAGATGTTCGGGTGGTCGACTTCGGCGATCAGCCGAATGAGAAGTTCGTTGAGTAGATCTCGTCTGGCAGACGGAAAGTGCACGTCGATGGTCTTGTTGGTCGACTGGTAGCCCTTGGCAGGCCGCCCGGCGCCACTGGCCGGGCTGACCTTTGTCGTACGCAAATAGTCGTCGTCGACCAGGCGATCGAGGTGGTGCCGGGCCACGTTGGCGTGGATCTCGAAGAGCTCGGCGACTCGGCTGACGG
The DNA here is from genome assembly GCA_965363765.1 of uncultured Acidimicrobiia bacterium. Lineage (GTDB taxonomy): Bacteria > Actinomycetota > Acidimicrobiia > Spongiisociales > JAENVV01 > JAENVV01. The sequence continues at coordinate 28,697 of CBDTUI010000005.1, read as the reverse complement.
TCATTGGTATCGACGACTCCCGGACTGCAATATATATGCCCCGGCGCGTCGGATCGCCAAGGGAAGCGGTGAGATCGCCGATCGTCTCATCGAGGGAGCGCGGATATGTCGTCACTAGGCGTCACTATAGTTTCTTCAGTCCGAATCCCCCGAGGAACCATGGCTGACGCAGCAGAGATTAAGTCCATTATCGGCGCCATTCCTGATCCGGTGCTTCATCGCCCGATCGGCGACATCGGCATTCTGACCCGCGTTGAGGTTGGTCGGCGAGGCGGCGTGACGCTTGAGATAGCCATTCCCGTGCCAGGCCTGGTCGACTACGAAGACCTCAAACAGACGATTGTGACAGCCGCTGAGCAGATCGACGGAGTCAAGAAAGTCGACCTCGTGGTCAACGACATGCGCGACGAGGACCGCCAGGCGATGATGGAGGCGGTGCTCCCCAGCGGAAAAGCCGTGGTAGGTGGCACGGGAAGTCCGACCCGGGTCATCGGCATTGCCTCAGGCAAGGGTGGCGTCGGTAAATCGTCCGTGGCAACCAATCTGGCGGTGGCACTGGCCGGATTAGGTCATTCTGTCGGTGTGATCGATGCCGATGTGTGGGGATATTCGATTCCCCGGATGCTCGGAGCGGGACCTGCCCCCGTCGTGATCCATGAATCGATCGTCCCACCTTCCGCGTACGGTGTGAAAGCGATGTCGATGGACTATTTCGTTGGCGACGACCGGGCCGTCATCTGGCGTGGCCCGATGCTGCACAAGGCGATCGAGCAATTCCTCACCGATGTGTACTGGGATGATCCAGATTTCCTGCTCGTAGATATGCCACCCGGAACTGGCGACATCGCCATCTCGCTGTCGCAGTTCCTTCCGCGGGCTCAGTTGCTGCTCGTGACTACGCCTCAGCCAACCGCCCAACGGGTAGCACGCCGGTCCGCTCTCATGGCAGCCGAAGTGAATCAGGAGGTAATCGCGGTCATCGAGAACATGTCTTATTTCGTCGGCGATGATGGCAAGCGGTACGAGATTTTCGGCTCGGGCGGTGGAGAAGCGCTGGCGGCAGATCTCGGTGTCCCGTTGATTGGTCAGATCCCGCTTCTGTCAGCGATGCGCGAAGGGGCCGACAATGCGCAACCGGTATCCGTAGCCGCTCCTGACAGCGACGCAGCGAAGGCGTTCGTTGCCGCCGCTGAGGCCCTGATCAACATCAAACCGCGGGTTCGGACCCACCCCGAGCTCGTCATACGGTAGGTCAGATGGCCAAGATCCATGGCGGTCAGGTGATCGCACGAGCCCTCGTCGCCGAAGGCGTTGACACGATTTTCACGCTGACCGGCGGGCATATCATCGCCATCCTCGACGGCTGCGTCCAGGAAGGCATCCGGGTCGTCGACGTGCGCCACGAGCAGGCGGCCACCCATGCCGCCGAGGCGTACAGCCGGCTCACCGGGAAGCTGGGAGTGGCAGTTGTCACAGCCGGGCCGGGAGTTACCGACGCTGTCACCGGAGTCGCCAACGCCTTCTACTCGAATACGCCGATGCTGCTGATCGGGGGCCGCCACCTGAAGCGCCAGGAACTGATGGGTGGCCTGCAGGAAATGGACCATCCTCGGATGTTCCATTCGATAACGGCCTGGGCAGGGTCGGCCTGGGAAACGAATCGACTCGCCGACCACATCGCACATGCGGCGAGAGCCGCGTTCTCGGGTCGCGGTGGACCCGTCTTTCTTGACGTCCCGATGGACGTGGGGCTCGACATGGTCGAGGAATCCGAGGTCAATTGGCCGACGGATTATCGTGCCAATCGAGACCGAACTATCGGCCCTACCGAACTTGAAGCCATCGTCGCCCAGATGGTCGTTGCTGAGCGCCCGGTCCTTTTCGCCGGTGGAGGTTTTGATCCATCTGGGGCTGGCGCCCTGCGTACCCTGGCGGAGGCTCTCCAAGCTCCCGTTTACGTAAACAGCCGGGCCAGGGGATGCCTGCCATACGGTCATCCGCTGCTCGGCAACCACGCTCGTTCGGCGGCGTTCGCCGTCGCAGATCTGGTGGTCGGTCTCGGTGTTGACTGGGACTTCCGCACCGGATACGGGCGCAAAATCAACCCATCGGCGACCGTAGTCCAGGTCGACGCCGATGCCACGAAGATCGGTTGGAATCGTCCAGCTCATCTCGGCGTAGACGCCGACCCGGCAGCGGTGGTGCGGCAATTGGCCGAATTGAATGACCGCTTCGCTCCGGCCACGAGTTGGGCTGCCGAAATGCGAGCGGTCGAGGTTTCCAAGCAGGCCGAACTCGACGAGCAAGCCGACGATGACTCTTCGCCGGTGATGCCCCAGCGCTTTGGGCGAGATGTGGCTGAGTTCTTCGGTACTGATTCGATCGTGTCAGTTGACGGCGGGGATATCGTCTCGACGACCGCCCGCTGGCTGCAGGTTTCGAATCCCGGTCATGTCCTCGATCCGGGGCCTTTTGGAACACTCGGTACCGGGGCTCCCTTTGCCATTGCTGCCAAAGTTGCTTTCCCCGATCGGCGCGTCGGCATTGTATTCGGTGACGGCGGGTTCGGGTTTAACGGGATGGAATATGACACCATGGTTCGACTCGGTCTGCCGATCGTTGGAGTGATGGGCAACGACGGCGTCTGGTCGAATATCAAGACGTTCCATCGCGCCTTCTACCCCGACCGTCTCGTCGCGACCGACCTCGGGGTGAAAAGATACGACCGGATGGTGCAGGCGCTCGGTGGACACGGTGAGTTCGTCACCGATCCCGGCGAGATCCGCCCGGCCCTCGAACGCGCCGAAGCGTCCGGGCTCCCGTCCCTCGTCAATGTCCACCTCGCCGAAACGGTGCGGATGTCCAGCAACTACAGCCAGTAGCCTGCCGCGCTAGGGCTGGCTAGCGCAGAAACTGTTCAATCTTGCCAGTTGCGGCGTCAGTTACCTTCTGCTGGAGAATCGCCAGAGCCCTGGCGATGGCCAGTTCTTCACCTACGACGGGCATCGGCGGGTCGATCGGGTTTCGCTTGGACGAACCGAGGGCTTCAAAGTGGTCACCGCGCAGATTTAGCGTGGCGAAAGCCAGCGTGTTGGTGTCGTCTTCGGACAGATGCAGGTTGAGTACGACGTCTTTTTCCATGGGCACCTCCACCGTCAGTATCCGACGTGACGCCAGCCCGAGTCAATCGGCCAAACGGCCTGTTGATTCGGGTTATTCGCCCCGACCGAGAGTTGCGGTGATAGTGAGGCGTTCGCCGTTGCGCAGGAGATCAATGTCAACCAGTGTTCCGGGAGGGGTGTTGAGGACTTTGACCTGGAGTTGCTGAATGTCGGCTACGGCATCCCCGTCAAACGACACGATCACATCACCAACTTCGATTCCGCCCTGTTGAGCGGCCGAACCGGCCGATACTTCGTCCACGAGGACGCCTGGATCGCGTACGTCGGCGGTGGCGACGGTGGATATGCCGAGGAGTGAGGTCTTGACGTCTTGGCCAGCAACGATCTGATCGGCGACGATGACGGCGAGGTCGATTGAGATCGCGAATCCGATCCCGTCGTTGCCGCCCGAACTGGTGAAGATCTGGTCGTTGATTCCGATGACGCGCCCGCTTCCGTCGACTAACGGTCCTCCCGAGTTGCCCGGATTGATAGCAGCGTCGGTCTGGACCATCGACACCATCGACACGTTGCGGTCCACAGCCGAGACGATCCCGGCCGTCACCGTCTGCTCTAGTCCGAACGGGCTTCCAAGAGCCACAGCTAGTTGACCGACCCGGATGTCGGCGCCGATCGCCAGCTGAGCCACCGGCAAGTCAGGGCTACCCTCGATCTTGATCACCGCAATATCGGTGGGTTCGTGGGTGCCGAGCACCTTGCCAGGCACGGTGCGACCATCGTACAGGCGGATGTCGACGTTGGTGACGCCCTCAACGACATGGGCCGCCGTCAGGATGAGCCCATCCGAGTCGTAGATCACGCCAGATCCGAGGCCTTGGGTTGTCGAGATCTGAACCACGGCCGGGCTGACGGCGGCGGCGATATCGGCTACCGGATCAGCTCCAGGAACGACGGTCGAGATTTGCTGGGTGGAAGCGGTCGGGGTGGCAATCGCAAGGTTTGGAGTTCGGGTGGCGTTGATGAGCAAGGCAGTGGCACCGACGTAGAAGACGAGAAGAATCCAGGGCGCTCTACGGGTACGTTTGCTCGTGGTCATGGATGCCATTGTGAACCGTGTTTCTGAAATCGGGATATGAACTATCTAAGAAAACCGTCAGTTGTGAGGGATTGTTCCCCTATAGAAGCACTAATCCGGCGATACCGGCAAGTACCGCGTAATAGGCGAATGGGCTGAGCCCCCTCGATGTGAGAACTCGAAGCAGAAACGCAATGGCGCCATAACCCGAAATGGCTGCCACAAGAACCCCAACCCAGATGGCCCCGTCGACTCCACCGCCGACGTTGATGAGTTCAACGAGTTCAACCAGTCCGGCTGCGGCGATGGCGGGGACACCGAGCAGGAAAGAGAACCGGGCGGCTTCTGACCGGTCCATCTTCATACCGAGCCCGGCGGCGATGGTCATTCCAGACCGCGATATCCCTGGTATGAGTGCCAGAGCTTGAGCGGCCCCGATCACGGTGGCGTCCTTGGCTCGCATGTCGGTGATTCGTCGATCGCCCTGCGCAAAGCGTGAGCTGATCCACAGCACGATTCCGGTGGCAATGAGCGCCACCGAGACGGCGGTGGTTGATCGCTGGAGGGTCTCTACGCCGTCTCTGACCAGTAGTCCGACCGAGGCGGGCAGACTGCCGATCGCTAACCAGCCGAGCGTCTTGCGGGCCTCGGGGTCGTGACGGAACTTGGTGAGTGCCGTGAGGTCCTTACGGAAGTAGGCGACTACCGCAGCGAGGGTACCGAGGTGAAGAACTGCCGAAGTGGCCAGCGTGGGGGGGTCTGAGCCGAGTAACAGAGGAATTAACACGAGATGACCGCTTGATGAGATGGGTAGGAACTCGGTCAAGCCTTGAACCAGGCCCCAGATAATGGCTTCGATCACGCCGAGGAGGTTAGGTCATTTGGTGAAGGTTTCAGCCGTTCGCGGTTAGCACGGTTACATTGCCACCCGCCGCGGCGACGGCCACGGTGGCTGCTGACCCCGATGGGACGGCGATCGATCCGCTGGCCGATCGTCCTCCGAAGGGGTCAGTCCCGGTCTCGACCGCAACGACCAGTCCGGAGACAGTGAACGAACTGTCGTCGTCCAACACGACCAGCAGGACCTCCTGGCCGGCTCGTAGATGGGACGGGACGGCAAGCTCGATGATCCACCAATCGTCTGGCACTGGAACGTCCGAGGAGCTGAGGTGCCCAGCCGTCAACGGATCGCCGGTGTGGATATCCGTTTCAGCGAACCCGGACGGTTCAACCAGTGGGATGAGTCCGACCGGAACCTGAAGCTGGCGGAACATCGACGGTTGTAGCTCGTCACCAGCTGTGACGTCGGCTACGGCGAACCACCTCGGGTTGGTGGCCGGGGCGTTTACTTCAAGTACGAACGCGGTGAGCACGAGGGCTGTAGATAAAGCCCACCGTATCCACGGTGGTCGAGCGAACCAATACATGCAGGCACCGTATCGGAACCGCCCCCTCGACGGAAGGGGTCAGTTTAAGAGTCGGAGGTGGCTTCGGGTGTACGCGAATCTGTGGAGTAGTACCCGGATCCTTTGAACACCACCCCGGCCGCCTGGAGCACCTTGGTAAGTGGTCCTCCGCAGTCTTGATGCTTGCGCAGGGGTTTATCCGAGAACCGTTGCATGGCCTCGATGGTTTCTTCGCAGTCTCCGCAGCGATACACGTACGTTGGCATAACTTCCTCGGTCAGTAACAAGGGGATCTTACTGGCTGCCTAGACTTCCCAAAATGATGAGCGTCTTTGCACTGGCTGCCGGGTACCTACTCGGCAGCGTGGACTTTGCCGTCCTGGTAGGCAAACTCAAGGGCGTCGACATCTATTCCGTAGGCAGCGGCAACCCTGGCACCTCCAACGTACTACGAACGATGGGCAAAGGTGCCGCTGTCGCCGTGCTGGCAGGTGACCTACTCAAGGGGTTGGCTGCCGGACTTGTCGCATGGCTGCTGGCTCCGGCAGGGTCTGGACTACTGAGCGCCGGCCTGGTGGCCGGGGCAGGTTTTATGGCAGTAGTCGGGCATTGCTATCCGCTTTTCCACCGGTTCAAAGGTGGAAAGGGGATCGCAACCGGTCTCGGAGTCGTTATCTGGGCGAGTCCGCTGGCAGCGCTCATCCTGCTCGTCATCTGGGGGGCGCTCGTGAAGTTAACGAAAGTGGCAGCGATTGGGTCTCTTGTGGTTGTGGTCGCAGCGATTCCCTTACTTGTCCTGCTTGACGTAGATTGGCCAACCCTGGTGTGGGTCGGGGCGGCTCTGGTGTTGATTGTCTGGCGGCACCGGGGCAACATTGCCCGAATGATGAGCGGCGGAGACGCCAAGGTGGTTGAAGTATGAATGTTGACGTCGTCGTTATTCCTGCCGCAGGTCGCGGCACCCGTATGCGACCGGCCACCCGGTCCGTGCCCAAGGCGCTGGTCACGGTCATCGACCGACCAACTATCCAATATGCAGTGGAAGAGGCCGCCCGGGCCGGAGTAACCGAGGCGGTCCTGGTCGTCAACCTCGATGCTGCGGCCGACATTGAACGCCACTTCGTCAATGAGGGTCCGTTGCCCGGTCTTGAGAACATGCGGGTCCGGCTCGTCGTGCAAGAGGAGCCACACGGTCTCGGTCATGCCGTTCTCACGGCACGTGAGGCGGTCGGCGATCGGCGCTTCTTCTGCGGCCTCGGCGACATGATCGCTACACCCAGGGCTCGATTCTACGAACAGCTCGAGCGAGGGTCCGGTGGTGGGTCGGCGGTGGCCCTCCAGGAGGGCGAGGGAGACTATTACGATCGGTACGGCATCGTCGGGGTTGCTGAACACATCGATGATCAGGTCGTGCAACTCGAGTGTGCGCTCGAAAAGCCGGGACGCGACCTGGCGCCGTCGAATCTTTGGCTGGTTGGCCGATACCTCTTTGGGCCGGAGGTATTCGACCATCTGGCTGCGATCGAACCCGGGCACGGTGGAGAGATTCAACTGACCGACGCGATCGATGCCGTTGCCCGCGGCGGGCAATGCCGCGGGGTGGTAATACCAGACGACCTTCTCGACGTTGGTAACCCGCTTGACCTGCTCAAAGCATCGACGATCCTCGGTCTGCAATCGGAAGAGTACGGGGAGGAATACCGAACCTTCCTCGACGGATTGAGCTAATGCGTCCGCTTGAGGACGCCAGACGCGACGTTCTGGCGTCCGTCGAGGCGCTCCCGATCGTCGAAATCGACCTGGACCTCGCCCACGGATTGGCGCTGGCGGTCGATGTCGTGGCAGACCGAGATGTCCCGCCCTTCACGAACTCAGCGATGGACGGGTATGCCATTCAAGCCGCTGATGTTTCCGTCGCCCCGACCGAACTGCGAGTGATCGAAGACGTCGCGGCCGGACACCAAGCAGTCAGAGCGGTGGTCTCGGGGACCGCAATCAAGATCATGACTGGTGCACCCCTGCCCGCTGGCGCCGACGCCGTCGTACGGGTCGAGGACACCGACCAGGTGGGCGACATGGTGTCGGTCAACGTTGTCGTCCAGTCCGGAACCGCTGTCCGGGCCGCTGGCGGCGACGTGACATCCGGGACTGAGGTCTTCCGGTCCGGCGAGGCCATCACGCCAGCGCATCTTGCCGTCCTAGCTTCGTTGGGGGTAGCTCGTCCCACCGTGCGGAGGCGCCCAACCGTGGCGATACTTTCGACCGGCGATGAAGTAGTCGGAGTCGACGCCGGGGAGCTACAGCCTTCCCAAATTCGCGATACGAATCGGCCGCTCCTCAGAGCTTTGTTAGCCGAGCTTGGTGCTGAGGTTATCGATCTTGGCATTGTTGGCGATGACGAGTCTGAGCTGCGCACCCGGATCGAGACCGGCGCCACCCGTGCCGACGCAGTGATCACGTCTGGTGGTGTGTCGATGGGGGAGTACGACCTCGTCAAGCAGATCCTGCGGGAACTTGGTTCGGTTGAGTTTTGGAAGGTTGCCATGCAGCCAGCCAAGCCCTTCGCCTTTGGTGATGTTGCCGGAACCCCGTTCTTTGGGCTGCCTGGCAACCCGGTGTCGGTCATGGTGGCGTTTGAGCAATTTGCCCGACCAGCCCTGCTCAAGATGATGGGTCATCGGTCCCTCTTCCGGCCCAGGCTTTCTGGAGTGCTGGTCGGTGGAGTGTCGACCGACCCGGAGAAGACAGTCTTTTCTCGAGTTGTGGCAGTCAACCAGAATGATCGGTGGGAAGCCCGCCTTGTCGGGGAACAGTCCTCGAATGTTCTCTCGGCCTTGGCGATTGGGAATGCGTTTGCCGTGATTCCACGAGGGACCGGCGATGTCGACGACGGCGGGAGCGTCGATCTCGAGATGTTTCGTTGGCCATCGACGAGGACCTACGATGAGGCCCAAGATGACCGATAACCTCACCCATCTCACAGACAAAGGAGACGTTCACATGGTCGACGTGTCTGCCAAGGACGTCACCGACCGCGTAGCTGTCGCTGAGGCCATCGTGGTTATGTCGGCGGGTACTTCCGATCTGTTGTTTGGTGAGGGACTGCCGAAAGGTGACGCGCTGGCAACAGTGCGAGTGGCGGCAATCATGGGTGCGAAGCGGACCCCAGAGCTCGTCCCTCTGTGTCATCCGGTGTCTTTGACATCGCTTTCAGTTGCTATCGAACGTAACCCGCAGGGAGCCCGGATCGAAGTTACCGCCAGGACGGCGGGCCAGACCGGTGTGGAAATGGAAGCTATGGCTGGAGCCATGATCGGGGCCCTGACGATGTACGACATGGTCAAAGGGGTTGAGCGTGGTGTCGAAATCGGGCCAGTCCGTCTGCTCAGCAAGGCCGGTGGAAAGTCGGGAACATGGACGCGTTCAGAGCGGTAGTCATCACGGTTAGCGACCGAACGAGTCGGGGAGAGACGGCCGATCGATCGGGACCCGCCGCCGAAAAGATTCTCACCGGTCTCGGGTTCGTTTGTGCCTCGGCTCTGACGCCCGATGGAGTAGCTGAAGTCGAGTTGGCAATCAGGAATGCGATGGCGGATGATCCTGCTTTGATCGTCACCACTGGCGGCACGGGGATGAGTCCCAGAGATCTGACGCCAGAAGGCACGTCACGCGTCATTGATCGGTACGCCCCGGGACTGTCGGAAGCGATGCGGTCGGCGACGTTCGGTAGCAACCCCTATGGAATGCTCTCGCGGGGCGTCTGCGGTATTAGCGGTCGGACCCTTATCGTCAACTTGCCTGGATCGGTGTCGGGGGTTGAAGAATCTCTAACAATCATCGCTCCCGCACTTGGGCATGCAGTTGAGTTGCTACGATCTGGCGGGTCCGAACACTGAGGGGCCGTTTGGACAGGGATTTGTATATGGCTATTGTTGCATCGTCTGGCGGAGGTCATTAAGGGCGCATGGATTCCATTCTTATTTTTTTGCTTGTCATTGGCGGCGTGTGGGCGATATATCTCGTACCACCAATTCTCAACTCACGTAAGGAAACCCCGTTGGCATCGACGGCTGAATACAGCCGCATTGCCGCTCGGTTGAACTCGGTTCAAAACGAAGGCCAGTCGGTCGCAGCCGCGATGAGTCGCAGCGCAGTCCTGGCCCGTCGCCGTCGTACCCTCGCCACGCTGGCTATCGGCGCGATCACCTCGCTTGTTCTTGCTCTCACGACCCGCAGCATCGGCTGGCTATTTGTCCACATTGCGATTGATGCTGGCGTGGCCTGGTACATGGCCGTGCTGCTTCAGATCAAGCAGGCTCGTGGGCAGGATCTTCCGGTTTCGATTAGCAGCCCAGGAAAGGCTGCACCCACTCAGCTCGATCCGCAGCCAGTCCGAGTAGTCGCTTCGTAAGCAGCGAACGATGGGCGACCTCTCCGATATCGCCCGATTAGAAGACTCGGCTCGTAGCCACTTCGACGCTAAATTCTCCGCTCGCGAGGTCGGGATCAAGAATTCCCGACAGGCTATTCGTTTTTCGGCGAATGCGATTCGCAGCACCCATCGAGGAGAGTTTGAGGCCGCAACTCAGCTGATGGAGCAGGCGGCTCGTTTGCTCGCCGAAGCGAGGCAGCAACTGGCTGACCACCCCGACATTCTATATGCCGGCTTTTACGCCGATGCGACCAAGGAGTACGCCGAAGCCCGCCTCACCGCCGCCATTATCGCCGGTGAGGGCGTCCCGAGCCCGGAGGCCATCAACGTCGAGTGGGCGCCATATCTCAACGGTTTGGGGGAGGTAGTCGGCGAGCTACGGCGGCATCTACTCGACCGCCTTCGCTCTGGAGAAGTCGACGACGCTGAGTTGATCCTTCAGAGAATGTCTGACGTCCTCGATCTGCTGGCCGGACTCGACTACCCGGACGGCATGACCGGCGGATTGCGGCGGACCACCGATGTCGCCCGGGCCCTGATCGAACGCAGCCGAGCCGACCTCACGACGACTGTCGTTCAAGAGCGACTCATCACCGAGATCCGCAAGAGCCACGATTAGCCAGGTGACTCTCGGCTCAAACCGAGGCGTTATCATGGCCGCCACCATCGCTATGCGAAGGTGCCAGGGGATGTAGCTCAGCCTGGCAGAGCACCTCGTTCGCAACGAGGGGGTCACGGGTTCAAATCCCGTCATCTCCACTTCTGCCCGCTCTTGGAGTGGGCTCGGACCCGGGCTAGTAGCCGGATATCGGTAAGGTCGCACTCTCATGATCCGATTCAAATTGTTTGCCGCCGTGGCGCTGGTCGCCGTCCTCGCATCGTGCGGGACGGGCGCCGGTCCGGTGGTCGCCAAGTCTGAGGCTTCGCTCGATCGGTCATCGACCACGACCACTGCTGGCGCGACGGTCGATACCACGGTGGCTCTTGCCGCCGAACCCGCCATGGTGACGACCACCGTGCTTGATGCCGAAATGGAGTCGGCCATTGCTGAACTCATTGCGTTGACCGAAGAATTGCGAGAACTGACATTTGATCGTCCGCCGTTGATCACGGTCGTCACACCCGATGAACTGGCTGAGCGGGTTCGGTTGCTCATCGAGGAGGAGTTGGTTCCTGATGAACTCGCTCGCGATCAGGCGCTGCTGGCCAGTCTGGGCGTATTGCCCGACGGAGTCGACCTTGGGGATCTGTACCTGGCGCTCTATGCAGAGCAAGTGCAGGGCTACTACGACGGGGAAACGGGCGAGCTGGTGGTCCCTTCGTCAGGAGACGGGATGGACGTGCTCGACAAGATGGTGCTCGTCCACGAGTTGACCCATGCGCTCACCGATCAGGCATTCGGATTCCATTCGCGGTTGGAGGTGCTCGTCGACGCGAATGAGTACGAGACGAGTGCCGCCCTGCGAGCCCTGGTTGAGGGCGATGCCACCTACACCCAGGCTCTGTACTTCTGGCAACTGCCAGGCGACGAGCAGATCGAGGGTATGGCGCTCATCGATGAAGGAGTGGCAGATGCACTGGCGCAAACCCCGTCATACATTGTGGATCTTCTCCAGTTTCCTTACAACGAAGGTGCCAGATTCGTCACAGCGCTCGGCAAACAAGGAGGGTTCGAGGCACTCGACTCGGCGTATCGCAACCCTCCAACGACGACCGAGCAGATCTACGACCTGGGTCTATTCGAGAGCGCCGAACCGGGGATCACGATCGACCTATCCGAGCTGGACCTGGATGGATATCGCCTGGCTGATAGCGGTGTCTGGGGGCGGGCGGGACTCGAAGCCCTGTTTGAGCCCTCGCTTGGGCGGTCAGCCCGACTGGCGGCCGAAGGGTGGGGAGGCGATCGCTACCAGGTCTACTTCGATGACGAGCAGACGGTTTTTGTCATGGTCGCGATAGGTGACACCGAATTTGAGACGGACGAGTTATTCGAGGGATGGTTGAGTTTTGTATCGGCCCAGGTTCCTTCGACTACTGCCGCCACTGTCGGGTGGACCGTCACCGGACAGGTTGCCGTGGTGCTTTCACCCGACGCAGCTGCGATGAAGCAGGCCGTCAGAGCGTTGGATATCCGACCAGCCAAATAGCGTTGAGACGGGTAGCAAGTCACCCACCTTCAACATCGATTCTCAATGCGATACCTTTTATCAGTGTTGTTTCCTTCCGTGTTGGAATTTGTGAGCGATGACTGGTCTTCAGGTCCCGTCTACGTGGCCAATTCGTTCTGGAGCAGATGGAGAGGGATTCGGGGAGTGCCTCCTGGGAGCGGTCTCATCATCCGTGGCAGGTCTGTACACGGCGTCGGGCTTTCTGCTCCTCTGCTGGTGATCGGCCTCGACCACAACGATCACGTGGTGCATGTTGCCCGGCTCGAACCGGGCCGGGTGGTGGGCTGTCGACGGGCAGTAGCGATGCTCGAGTTGCGGATCGACGTGCCCGCCCCGTCCATCGGCGCCGGGTTGCGTCGCGTGCCTAGGGTGACCTGATGCCAGGAACTCTCATCGTGTGCTCGACCCCTATTGGCAACCTCGGCGACATGTCGGAACGACTCATCGCGACCCTGCAGGCAGTAGACGTCGTGTACGCCGAGGACACCCGACGCACCGCCAAACTGCTCGCGGCCATTGGTTCGACCGCACCTCTGCGATCGTACTTCATCGGCAACGAGCAGCAGCGAGCCGTCGAGTTGGCCGAGCGGTTGGCTGGGGGAGACTCGGTCGCTTTGGTTTCAGACGCCGGTACCCCGGTGGTGTCGGATCCCGGATTGTCCGCCGTGCGGGCGGCCGGGGAAGTTGGTGCCACCATCACGGTCGTTCCCGGCCCGAGCGCCGTGACCGCCATATTGGCGGTGAGCGGGATGAGCGGTGATCGGTTTGTATTTGAAGGTTTTCTTCCACGTAAAGGCGATGACCGGCAACAGCGACTAGCCGACATCGCAGCAGAACAGAGGACCGTCGTGTTCTTCACGAGCGGTAACCGACTACATGCGGACCTTGAGGGCCTCGCCGAGTTCAGCGACTTGGCCAGATCAGTCGTGATCGGTCGGGAACTTACCAAGCTCCACGAACAGATTTGGCGCGGTTCGCTCGGTACAGCGGTCAAGGAATGGGCGTTCGCAGCGCGCGGAGAGATCACCGTGGCTTTGGCGGGAGCGACGACCCGGGCCGGATCTCTCAGTGAAGCCGTTGATGATGCGATGCAGCTGATCGATGGTGGAATGGCTATGTCAGAAGCCGTCAAAACGGCGTCTCGCCACCATCACCTCAAACGGTCCCAAGTCTACGATGCAGTGCTTGCCGGCAGAAAAGCCGGAGAGTCGACCTAGATTCGCAAGTCGTTACGACAAGTTGTGCAGATACCCTTTGCCTTGAAAGGGCTGACGTCCTCTGTGGAGCCACAGAAGGTGCACGTCGCCTCAAGTTTCCGAAGGACGATGGAATCCCCCTCGACGGCGATGGCGAGTTGATCGCCTTCTTGAATGCTGAAAAGCCTCCGAGTCTCAGCCGGAACGACTATTCGACCTAAATCATCGATCTTGCGCACCATACCCGTGTTCATGTCATCCTCCAGGTGAATCTGTTCTCAGCTCACCCTCGATTTCCCCGGCGGCTGACGACAACATGCTAACCGACGCCGTGACGCTAAACATCGAAATTGGCCCCTCCAAGAACAACTAACCTCGTGGCGTGGACGGACCCTGGGTAGATACGCATTGTCACCTGCAATTAGACGAACGCCCGGCAGCCGATCTGCTCGCCGCCGCCGCCAGCTACGTCGATTGGGTAGTGGCCCCCGGCATCGATGCCGAATCTTCTGAAGCTTCCGTGGCGCTGGCCGAACATTTTCCCAACGTGCTAGCCACAGCCGGACTCCACCCCCATGACGCCGCAAGATGGGACGACGAAAGAACTCGGATTGAAGCTCTCCTTCCGGTCGTCTCGGCAGTAGGGGAAACCGGTCTGGACTTCTATCGCAATTTGGCTCCGGCGGCCGATCAGCGGCGGTCCTTCCTTGATCAGATCGAACTCGCCATCGACGCCGATCTGCCCATCATTGTTCATTGCCGTGATGCCTTCTCGGATGTGTACGAGATCCTCACCGACTCTCCGGTCAAGGCCGTCCTCCATTGTTGGACGGGTGGACCGCGGTGGACCAAACGGTTCCTCGAAATCGACTCGATCACCTTTTCCTACGCTGGCCCGGTGGCCTTCGAAACTGGCGACACTGTTCGGTTGGGAGCCGCGCTCGTGCCACCCGAACGGTGCCTGGTCGAGACCGACACGCCGTACCTCGCTCCGCCGCCGCACCGCCAGGAACAGAATCAGCCAGCTTTCGTGCGTTTCATCGGCGAAGCGCTCTCGCGACTGTGGGGCCTGCCGGTCGCGGAGGTCGCCGAGATCACTTCCGCCAACGCGGCTCGGGTTTTCAGGCGATGACCGCCAGTCCACCTGCTCGTTCTGGGGGTCAGACCAAAGCCGAAATTGATGGCCTCCTGGCTCGCTACGGACTGGCTCCCCGGCACGCGTTCGGCCAACACTTCTTGGCCGATCCGAACATCGTCGAGCGGATCGTGCGCACGGCCGGGGTGCGGAGCGGTGATCGGGTCGTCGAGATCGGAGCCGGGACCGGCACCCTTACCCGATTGCTGGCCGAGACCGGCGCGACGGTTGTGGCCTACGAACTCGACGAGGGATTACGGGCGGTCCTCGTCGATGTTCTGGACGGCAAAGGCGTCGACCTTCGATTCGGAAATGCCCTCGACCTCGAGTTTGCCGAGGCCCTGTCGGGGGACGGCTGGCATCTCGTTGCCAATCTTCCCTACAACGTCGGCACACCCCTCGTGCTGAGTGTCCTTCAGGACCATTCGACCATATCGAAGCTCACGGTCATGCTGCAGAGTGAGGTGGTCGATCGGCTGCTCGCAACATCCGGCACCTCCGACTACGGCGTACCGTCGGTCATCTGCGGTCTGCACGCCCGAATGGTTGCGACATTCACGGTTCCTCCGCAGGTTTTTGTACCCCCGCCAGCCGTCGACAGCGCCGTTGTAGTCCTGGAGCGAATCGAAGCTCATCCGCTGGCTCCTCAGGCGATCGTTTTGGCCAGGCAGGCGTTCGGCCAACGAAGGAAGATGCTCCGCCGATCATTAAGTGGCGCGTTCGAGGACCCCTCAGCGGTGCTGACCGCCGCGGGGATCGACCCGACCCGTCGGGCCGAGACGGTCTCGCCGGCCGAGTACGTACGACTGGCGGAGGTGGCCGGAAAGTGATTGAGGTCCAGGCACCCGCCAAGGTGAACTTCACCCTCCGGGTGTCCTCCGTCGATCGAACCGGATTGCATCCGATCGAATCCCGGGTGCAGATGGTCGGTTGGTTCGACACCCTCACCGTCGACTGGTTCGACGAGGACGTCCTTGAGATCAGTGGGCCAGCCGATCGCGACGCGATCGGGGGCGAACTGACAACCGGCGGGCAGAACCTTGTCTGGAAGGGGGCCGCGGCGTTCTGGTCAGCCCAGGTCAGCCTCAAGCGGCGGCCGGTCCGAGTTCACCTTTCAAAACAGATCCCTACTGCGGCCGGGTTGGCGGGCGGTTCGGCCGACGCGGCAGGGATGGCCGTGGCGCTCGGAGCGTTGACTCGTCACCCGGTCAACCCGGAAGATCTCGCCGAAGTTGGTTCTGATGTCCCGTTTGCGCTGGTCGGGGGAGCCGCTCTGATGGAAGGGTACGGCGAAGTGTTGTCGCCGCTACCCGTTTCCAAGGGGTTCGCGCTCGGCGTTGCCGTTCCTCCGCTTGTCATGTCGACTCCCGAGGTGTATCGAGAGTGGGACCGACTCGACGGCCCCACCGGAACGCGCTTTCCTGCCCGCTCGGCTCCCCCTTCGCTGCGAGAGGTGGATCTCATCAACGATTTGTTTCCGGCTGCCGCAGCCCTGGCTCCCCAACTCCTCGACCATTGTGCGGAGCTGAGTCAGCTGTGGGAACGGCCGGTGGCGATGTCGGGCAGCGGCCCTTCACTTTTCGGGTTTTTCGCCGATGAGGATGAGGCTTCCGATGCGGTGGCGGCGACCACCGGGATGCGATCGGTACGAGCGGTTGTGCCGGTTAGCCACGGAGCGCGAGTCAGTCGGGACGAGAGTGATTACACTGATACCGTCCGCAGATGACGAACGGACCCCCTCAGTGGGAGGTGGTGTAATTGGCAGCACTACGGGTTTTGATCCCGTCAGTACGGGTTCGAGTCCTGTCCTCCCAGCCCATGTAGGAAGGTTTCTATGGCCGTCAAGGCGGTGATCATGGCTGCCGGTCAGGGCACCAGAATGAAGTCTGACCTGCCCAAGGTGTTGCATCAGGTGGCCGGGCGATCCATGGTCCGCTGGGTGGTTGAAGCTGCCAGAAGTGTGGGAGCCGATCAGATCATGGTGGTGGTCGGCCATGGGGCCGATCTCGTGGTCGAGGATCTTCCCGACGACGTCCAGACGTGCCTGCAAGCTGAGCAGTTGGGGACCGGACACGCCGTTCAGATTGCCGTCGCTGCCCTCGGAGACGTTGCCGACGACACTGTGCTGGTCTTGTCCGGGGATACACCTTTGCTTAAGGGTGAATCCCTCATACCCCTGGTTGAGGCCTTCGAAGAAGAACAACTGGCCGCGGCACTCGTCAGTGCCGTGATGGACGACCCCACCGGGTACGGTCGAGTATTGCGGAACGAGGCTGGCGAACTGGTCGGCATTGTCGAACACAAGGACGCCACGGACTCGCAGCTGACGGTGAACGAGATCAACGCGGGAATCTATGCGTTCAAGGGGGGACACCTGGTCGACGCGCTCAACAACCTGACCAACGACAACGTCCAGGGTGAGTATTACCTCACAGACGTTATCGAGTCGTTCGCTCGTCAGGGGTTGGCAATGGCAGGGATTGAGGCCGACCTAGATCAGATCGCCGGAGTCAATTCTCAAACCCACCTGGCCGACGCCAACGAGGTGATGCGACGCCGCATCGCGGTCGGGTGGATGGAAAGCGGCGTGTGGATTCAGGACCCGGCGCAGGTGTTTATCTCGGCCGAAGCCGTCATTGAGCCCGGTGCTCGCATCTTCGCTGGAGTGCATTTGGTCGGCTCGTGCGTGGTCGGTTCTGAAGCACAGATTGGCCCGGACGTCTTCGCTGATAACAGTCGCTTCGGGTCGCGGTCAGCCGTTTCCTATTCGGTAGTCAGGGATTCGGTGGTTGGGGAAGCCGTGATGGTTGGTCCCTATGCGTCGCTTCGCTCGGGCGTCGTCCTTGAGTCGGGATCCAAAGCCGGTACGTTCGTTGAAATGAAGAACACCACCCTGGGAGCCGGTTCGACGGTTGCGCACCTGTCGTATATGGGCGACGCATCGATTGGCCCAGATTCGAATGTGGGGGCGGGTGCGATCACGTGCAACTATGACGGCGTAGATAAACATCGCACCGAAATCGGCGCTCGAGTCCTCATCGGTTCAGACACAATGCTTGTCGCTCCGATCACCATCGGCGACGATGCCATGACGGGGGCGGGTTCCACCATCAGTCGAAATGTTCCGCCCGGTGCTCTCGGTGTTGAACGATCGGCACAAAGAGAAATCCCTGGCTACGCTGACCGCGTCGGCAAACGTCGTCGCGAGAAAGAGGACCGATAAACGTGGAGGTCGTATCCCGAAAGCGACTGATGCTCTTCAGCGGAGGAGCCAACGAGGATCTCGCTCGCGAGGTTGCCGAAGTCCTTGGAGTCAAGCTGGGTCAGCTCGAACGTTCAACATTTGCGAACGGGGAGATCTACGCTCGGCCATCCGAGTCGGTGCGGGGCGCCGATTGTTTCATCATTCAGAGTCATGCTGACCCGATCAATTTCTACATCATGGAGCAACTCATTGCCATTGATGCGCTCAAGCGAGCATCCGCTCGCAAGATCACTGCGGTTGTTCCGTATTTCGGGTATTCCCGTGCTGATAAGAAGGTCCGACCTCGTGAGGCGATTACCGCCCGGTTGATGGCAGATCTGTTCAAGACTGCTGGCGTCGATCGGCTGGTTTCGATCGATCTCCATACCGGACAGATCCAGGGCTTTAGCGACCAGCCATTTGACGCCTTGACCGCCATGCCCCTATTCACCGACTACCTGTCGGCCACTGTCGACTCGCCGATGACCGTGGTGTCGCCCGACGCTGGTGGCGTGAAACGGGCCGAACGCTACGCACGCCACTTAGGGGCTTATGTGGCGTTTATTCACAAGCGTCGCGAGGCGGATAGGCACAACGAGTCTTCTGCCAAAGCTGTTATTGGTGAAGTCAAAGGGCGGCACGCCGTCATCGTTGATGACATCATCGACACGGCCGGTACCGTTTGTAACGCCGCTGAGCTCCTCATGGAAAAGGGAGCCCTCAGCGTTACTGTGGCGGCCACCCATGGCATTCTGTCGGACCCGGCAATCGACCGGATCAAGAACGCCCCCATTCGTGAGCTGGTGACGACGAACTCTTTGCCGTTACGTGCAGACGCGCAGCATCTAGAACAGATCAAGGTGCTCTCCATTGCCCCCATTGTCGCCGAGGCGCTCGAAGCGATCTTCATGGAGTCGTCAGTCTCGAAGCTCTTTCTCGGAGAGAACGTCTAAACAGCAGGCACCGACCTGGACTCTCGTCTCAGCGTGGGAGATCATCAGTTGCCACGATCCATGAATCCCGGTGCTGTTCAAGCGTCAGCCGATACGACAGATCGACGCTATGTCCGAAGCGGTCGACTGCTCGCACCCCAGCAGTCGCCGTGACTATGTCTGTCGACTCGCTCTCGAGTAGTAGCCCCGTGATAGACACCGACACGTATGGCGAAGGCGTCGGGCGAGCTCCGCTGTGGGTCCCATCGGCTCCGGTCAGTAGCCATTCGAGGTATGACTGAATGGCGACGGTCGTCGGTGCCGCGATCGGTAGTGGGAGCTCAGTCGGTTCGATCTGCGCGCCAGGCGGGCCAGCAATTTCCGCCGGACCGCGACTGACTCTCCAGCCTGGTTCGTCTGTCGTGAGTTCCCATTCGTAATAGTGCATGCCGTCTCGGATATAGCCTTCCGGAGCCAGGGTGAGCTGCTCGGCGGCGACGACGAACCGCCAGTTGGGCCCGATCTGGTTGGCCGCCACTACCGCGGTACCACCAACAAACCGATCACCCGAAGCTGTGATGTGCTGGCGAGTTACGACCTCGGCGATGCCGCTGGCAGATACGGGAACGCCCGAATCGGTCTGACGCAAAAGAGCCGATCCGACCACCCAGGCGAGTCCAATCACGAGGGCTATCCCTACGATCAACCCAAAGTGCTTTCTGGCAGAGGCGGGGTCCGGTTGCACGGGCGGGGCAAGTTCGGGGTGTTCATCTGTATTGATCGGCTCGGGAAAGTAGATGGCGCTGGTCAAGTCCTCAGCCTTGCGTCGGGGGCAGTTCGATGACTTCGCCAGGGAAGATCAAGTCGGGATTCTGTGATCTCAGCCGGGACTGATTCAGCTCAACAAGGCGACCCCAATACGAGGCGATCTCTTGTTCCGTCAGAGGAACGTCTGGGAGGCCGGCTCTCAAATATTCATCTTTTAGATATTCGTTGGCGATCGTCCACAGATTGTCGCCGCGCTCGACGATGTGAGACGTGGACGCCTGGCTCACGGATTCTGGTTGGGTATCGAGCGGGAGGACGGGCGGAAGTAGGGGTGACGGCGGTCCGGGGGCCGATGGAGGTTTGGCGAGTCGCGGGGTCGGCACTGATGCCTCCGCACCTGGCGTTTGCCTGGGGACTGTCGCACCTGGAGGGATAAACGCGCTCTTGCCTGCCACGCCGATCACCACGGCCCCGGGTTGCTGATCATTGCCGCCGAGTTCGGAATCCCCGTTCGGATGCTCGTCCTCGACAGTCTGATGGCTGGCATACGCCGTCGGGGAGACAAGCGCCATGGTCGGGGCCATCGTCGATGTAGCCAGCGACAAGGCCACCGCCCGGCGGGCGGCGTTCCTGATAACTGGAAGGGTAGCCCATTCGACAGAACGGACTAGCCGGGGCAGCCGGGCGATCATGCCGAAGGCGAAGCTGAGAGTTGACAAGAGGAGCCAGTAGGTGAGAGCGAGGGCGAGATAACGAAAGGCGCCCATCAGCACTTGGTCGGTCGGTGTGAATTGGATCCACACCGAGAGGTTGGCCCAATCGACTGGAAACATTACCGCCAAACGATGGAGGAGTCCGATGAGGACGGTTTCGAGAAAAAGAATGCCAACCAAGCGTTTCATATCGTTACCTATCGTAATGAAGTGAGTGCGATCCGTCAACTTATCTATCGCTATGTATCGTTAGATCGGTCTTCGCTGTCGACTACGATTGGCGCAACCAACAAGGAGTATCGGATGCGCGTGCGCATAACCATGAGCCGGAGTCCCCGTGAGGTCGAACTCGACATCGATGATCTTGCCGGATTCAAGGGCGAAGTTTCAAAGCTTTATACAGACGAACAGCAGATCTGGTGGGTAACCGACATCAAGGGAAAAGAACTCGGCATCCCGGTTGAACAGATCGGACACATTGAGATTGACACTGCAGACAATGAGCGCCACGTCGGGTTTGCCTGATTCGACCTGGTCGCGATCCCCGAGATCGCTCTCCCCGGGATCGGTTCAGACCGAGTTGGAGTCTCAACAAGAGAGCGGGGCCCTTGAAGGGCCCCGCTCTCTGGTTAACTCGGATGACTTAGTTGTTGCGGCGACGCCGTTCGGCGAGCCAGCGCTTCCGGAGGCGCCGGCGCTCGTCTTCGGCGAATCCGCCCCAGATGCCACCTTCCTGGTTCGTCTGGAGGGCGTATTGCAGGCAGGATTCCTGGACGGAGCACTGCGAACAGATGGCCTTGGCGTCGTTGATCATTTCCACGGCGGGACCGGTAGTCCCGATGGGGAAGAAGAGGTTTGGTTCAGAATCACGGCAGAGCGCAAGTTCGCGCCAATCTGCGACAATTGTTGTATCTGGGTCGGGTGTTACAAGCACAGGGGATATCCTTCGGTAGATTTATGCCAAGTGGTATCGGCCAGCATGCAGTCGAGGGGGTCTCTCGGTTGCACGTGATTTGTTTCACAAGCTAGGCGATGGTAAGCATGTGACGTCGCAAATACAAGGGATATTTTGATATTTTTTTCACAAGGAACAAGAGCAGCCGGTCATCGTGGGTGGCCTACCCGGTTTCCGGACAATACGCTGGCGGGGTTTCAGGCTGCCTCAGAGGTCGTATCGCTCGTCGAAATCGACGTTCGTCGAAGTTCTGACGGCGCCCTGGTCTTATCGCACGATCCCGAGATCGGCGGGCTGGTTGTTGCTGAGACGCCCTGGTCACAACTGCGCACCATTGATGTTGGTGGAGGGCACCACCCGATCCTGCTTGATGATCTCATGACCGGGGTCCCTGACCTGGCCCTTGATATTGAGATCAAAAACTGGCCGCTGCAACCAGGTTTCGAGCCCGACGGGGAAACCGCCATCGAAGTGGCAGGAATGGCACGTGAGAACGATTTTCTGACCTGTTTTTATTGGGTAACTATGGACCAGGTAAAAGAGCGATTCCCCAACGTTGCGACCGGTCTGCTGGTCGACCAAGGTGGCTCGTTTGAAGATGCCGTTTCGCATGCGCGAACCGTCGGCCACGAGGTGCTCGCCCCGCACTGGACGCTGGTCAGCGGGCCGGTACCCGAAGATTTGTTGGTGTCCGTTTGGACGATGAACGATCCATCGCTCGTCAGTGACTTGGTCGAATGGGGAGTCGACGCGATCATCACGGACGATCCCGGTCTGATAGCTGGCGCGTTGGATCGCGTCCGTGGAGGTAATGATGCCGATTGAACAAGAACTGAATCTCGAACTCAAAGACGCCATGCGCAACAAGGATCAGGCCCGCCTGGCGGCGATTCGCGGCGTGAAGTCGGACATGGGCAAACGCCTGTCCGACTCTGGTGCTCCTAATGAAGCCGACGACGAGCTGTGGGTAGAGATTATCTCTGGGTTCGTCAAACGGAATATCAAGTCAAAAGCCGAATATGACGGCCTGGGTGACCGAGGTGCGGATATTGCCGCCAAGCTGGGATGGGAATCGGACTATCTGAGCAGATGGCTGCCGACCAAACTTGACGAGACAGCTACACAAGAGCTCGTCGATACTGCGATAGCGGCGACCGGAGCGCAAACCCCGGCCGATGCTGGAAAAGTCATGGGATCGATCATGAAGGATCACAAGGACGACGTCGACGGCGCCTTGGTGAACCGCCTGGTGCGGGCTGCTCTCAGCGAGTGATCTATGAGCCGATGCTGGCTACCCCGTGGCCGTCGCCGTTCGACGATCCGCTGTGGGGCTATGAACTGAAATGGGATGGCGTTCGAGCTGTTGCCTACTCCGATGGCCGGGGCCTCCGGTTGCGGAGTCGCAACGGAAACGATTTGTCGGGCCGATACCCGGCTCTGGCCGCCATCCGAACACCGGTCGCGGTGTTCGATGGTGAGGTTGTAGCAGTCGGCAGAGATGGGCTGCCTTCATTCGAGAAACTTGCCAGAGCTGGCAGCGAAGATGCTGACGTTCAGTTCGTCGCGTTCGATGTTCTTGAAGCAGGTGGTGTACCGGTTTTGGACCAACCCTTGTTGGCTCGACGAGAGATCCTGACAGAACTGACGCAAGACGCGCCGGTCACCGTTAACGATCTTCTCGTTGGCGATGGCACAGGCCTGTTCGCGGTCATCCAGGAGTCTGGCCTTGAAGGCATGGTCGCTAAGCAACTGGACTCTCGTTACGAACCGGGGCGACGCCCTGGCACGTGGCGTAAGGTCCTCAATCTGGCCACGGTCCGGTGCGTGGTCGGTGGCTACACCCCGTCGGAGGTCGGTGAACCATTCTCGGCTCTGCTCGTTGGCCTGCTCGTTGGGGACAAGCTGCGCTACATCGGCCGGGTCGGTTCCGGCTTCTCGAACGCCGATCGGCGAGCGATTCGGACAGCGATCGACGAGATGGCCGGTCCCGACCCGTTCCTGTCAGATCCTGGTCTGTCAGTTGGTGTGTTCTGTGCCCCACAGTTGGTAGCCCATGTGCAGTTCAGGATGTGGACGGCAGCTGCTCGGCTACGCGGTCCCGTTTTCAAGGGATTTGGTTCTGAACCGGTCGAGTCGGTGACCTGGGAGGCTGAAGGTCCAGCAGCTTCGTTCCCGTCTACCTCTTGAGCTCTCGAAGTAGGAGCTCCGTTACATAAGCGGATCGATCCATGTTGAGAGCTTTGACCCGCAGATCGAGGACCTTCAAGTCCTCTTTGAGAATGTTGAGCGGTATCTGAGTGCGTCCTGATCCAGCACGTCTCCGGCTCCCGGTCGGACCGAGCCGGGATCGCTCGGCCACGAGATCGTTCTCGACGTCGTCGGCGTGAGAGACGAACGCCGAGAGAATGATGTCGAGGAAGATCCGCTGCTCGGTATCGGCAGTAGCCCGCAACATCATCGCCACCTGTGTAGGCAGCGAAAGTGTCACCCGTTGCTTGGCTGCCTTCTTGGCTCGAGGTTGGGACGGCGAGGTCGCTTCGGCATCATTGGTCGAACTCCGCGAGGGGTCGGTCGTTGATACGGACGAACTCCGTGATGGGGGAGGTATCAACGTCGAGTCGTCACCTGCTGGCCGAATTCGGGGCCTCACATCTGGTGCGGCTGGCTTGATGCCAAACCCGGTCAGGTCGCGTTGGCGAGTCACCGGCCGACCCGCATGTGCAGATCGCCCAAAGACAGAAGGAGCTCTGTTGTCAGCTTCGCATAGTCTTCGGCGAGTCCGCCAGCGGCGGAGGAGAATTGAGGGGCCGGTTGACCTGACCGCGACATTCGGATCCGTTCGGCGATGGAAACTCTTTCGTTGCTCTCGACGGCTTTGGCCTGGTACTCGTGGGCGAGCATGCCGTTGCGTCGCATGTCGTAGGCGGCGCGTTCTGCCCTGCGGATGATCGACTTCAAGACGGGGGCGACTCCACCAAGGTCAGCGGTCAGTTGGGCTCGTACCTCCCGCCGAATCGCGGTGCCTGCCGTCGAGAAATCAAACAGGGCGACACCGAGCAGTTCGAGTGTTGGATTGACGGTTGACTTAGCCACCCCGAACTGGCGAGCCATGAGCTCGAGACCGTCGATCGATCCATCGTCGAACTTCACCGGGATTACCAACCAGCGTGACGCGGCGAGCGCAGCATCAACGGCGACTCCGCCGGCGGGAGGAGAGTCGATGACGACGAGATCGTACGCAGTTGAGAGCGGGTTAAGGACGGTCGCAAGGTCGGCGATAGCGTCGGGGTCGACGCTCCGGCGGTTGTTGACTACCGCCCAGACATCGGTAGTTGCCCGCCCGGCTGAAATCGCATCGAGTCGTGGTCGGACGTTGGTGATGGGACTAAGGGGTCGACCGGCGACGATCGCTTGGAGAAGGCCTTCACCTTCGTCCCCGAGACCATCCTGTTTGTATCCAAGATCGGAACCGAGGTTGCCCTGCGGGTCGAGATCAACTGCGAGAACCTTCCAACCGGCATTGGCGGCGAGTCCGGCGACATTGGCGGCAAGCGACGTCTTGCCGACGCCACCCTTTCCGTTCCCAAACATGAGTGCGTTGTTCATTCGGTGACCCCGATGCGGCGATGTATATACATACTACATACACGGCATATACATCCAACGACTTGAGTAGTTCGCCCGCCTAGCTTGCGGCGCGCTTGGCCTTGGTGGCTTCAACGCTCGCCTTGAGTGCTTCGAGAAGATCCACAACCTTGGTGGGTTCGGGCATGTCGGGAGCGATGATTTCTTCGCCTTCGACCTTTTTGCGAGCCAGTTCTTCAATGGCCGTTCGTGAAGAATCGGTCCACGCCGACGGGTCGAATTCGGCCGTCAGGTTGTCGATGATCATCTTGGCCATGGCGACCTCTTCGTCGCGGATTTCGGGGCGCTCGGCGAGTTCGTCGAAAGCCGGTTCCCGGATCTCGTCCGGCCAGAACATCGTTTCCAGTACGAGAACACCGTTCATGGCCCGCAGCGTCGACAGATACTCCTTCTCGCGCATTGCCACCTTGCATATCCCTACCCGTTCTCCGGTTTTCAGGGCATCGAGCAGAATCTGGTACGCCTTCACACCAGTCTTTTCCGGGCCGAGAAAATAGGACTTGTTGTAGTAAATGGGGTCGATTTCGGACGCGTCGACAAACTGGATGACATCGACGAGTTTGGAACCGCCCCGGGCCGTGGCGGCTTCGAGGTCTTTGTCGGAAAAGATTACATATTTGCCCTTTTCGACCTCAAAACCTTTGACGATTTCGTCCCAGGTCACTTCTTCGCCGTCGGCTTCGGCCACCCGTTTGTATTTGATGGGGCTGCCGTCAGTCTCGCGCAGCATCTTGAATTTCGGGGTTCGGTTCTCAGTCGCCGAGTACAGGCCTACGGGGATGGTTACCAGGCCGAAACTTATGGCGCCTTTCCAGATTGATCGCATAGCTTGATGTTACGGGATGCGAACCTGATTGGGAAGTAACTAGTCATGAGACGCTCATTATTGAATAGAGCATCAGTGGTCGTTGGTTTGGACCGATGAATTACTGAGGATATGAACACGCTCAGAGTACCGACAGCAAACCGCTCTGGTCCGAATGAGTAAGTCTTCTTGAGGTCACGTGACGCAAGCATCCCACAACCGATCGAACCGAGCCCCCGGCTGGACGCCTTCTCGCGCGGCCAGCGGCGCGCTGCGCGCTGATCGCGCGATTGGCTCACGGATCCGTCCCCGGTTTAGCCTGGCTTCGACGCTGCTGCTACTCAGCCTGCAGTTGGTCGTGCTGCTGGGTTTCGTTCTGAATCCGTCGCAAGCTGGGGCAGTCGACCTACCGCCGCTCAGCGCCGGTCTCTTTCTTCAGACGTCTGGGCCGTCCGCCGGACTCAACATCGGTGACTGGTACACAACCCCGGTTGCCGGCGGCGGAGGCGGAACCAGCCACCAGTATGCGATTGACGTTCCCAGCGGATGGCCGGCCGCGTCGCCAATCACAGTTGCTCTGTTCGACCCGGAGTCGAGTGATGTTGGGACGGCCCACACCCCCGAAGCCGCCGACGAAGTGAGAAGTGGCGTCAACGACCGGACCACCTTTACGCTCCGGTCGCCGGGTGGGTCGATTCTCCAAACGACAACATTCACGACGGCCGCCACCGATGGGCAGTGGTATCAGCTGTACACCTTCAGTCCCGGTGTCTCCGGATATGGCACGTATACCCTCGAAACGACGACGGGCGATGGCAACGTATCCGGCGTGGCAGCTAACGATGACGACAACTCTTGGCGTCTCAACGTGAACTACGACCCGGATTGTTCGGTCGGGACCACCGGATCGTGTGTGGGGTTGGTCGATGGTGACGAGACGGACAACTTCGACGGATTACCCGGGACCGGAGACGAGCTAACCGCCGGCATCAATCGTGGCTCGTTCCAGCATGCGGGTACCACTTCGGTGTGCAACACCTACTACTTCATTGTTGAGCCGACGACTCCCCGGGCCGGGCCGACCGGAGGAATTCTCGCCCACAACTTCGACATGGATGGGAGTGGAACGGTTAACTACACCGATCCGAATGGTGGCACGTACGGCGGTACCGTTTCGGGTAACGCCACATGGAATAACTCTGGGTCCGCGGCGCGGGTCGGGGACGAACTGCCAGCAATTAATGGCTGGTGGTCGGCCGAGATATGCCTCAATGCCAACAACCAGTATGTGTTCGAAGGTCCGAGCGGGTCGACCAGTTATTTGGAAAACCAACCGCCTGCTCCCCGGATTGCTTTGGTGAAAAGCGACGGAGGACTGACAGAAGTAAACCGCGGTGACACGATCACGTACACCATTGATTTCACGAACACGTCCGACGCCACTCCCTCTCCGGGCCAGGCAGTGTCGCTCAACATCGTCGACGCTATTCCAGCTGGGTCCACCTACGTCGGTGGATCGTGTCTTATCGGGGTCCCCAGCTCGGGTTCGTGCTCGTACAACGGCGGGACTGATGAGGTGACGTTCTTGATCGCCGATACGATCAACCCGGGTGCATCCGGCCAAGTCTTCTTCCAGGTCACAGTCGATCCGAACGCTTCTGGCACGATCGACAACATGGCGACGGCGACCTTCAGCGACATTCTGGGTCATGAGTATCTGACAGCGTCGAATACAGACATTGACACGGTTCGGGGAGCCGACCTGGCCGTCACCAAGATCGTCGACCAGTCGAACGTCGTTCAGGGAGCAACCGTCACGTTCACCGTCACCGTTTCAAACCTCGGAACGGCCGACGCCACCAACGTTGGGTTGTCTGATCCGCTTCCATCTGGGCTTACTTACGTCAGCTCGAGCACGACTGGTGGCTCTTACAACCCGGGTACGGGGGCATGGACGGTTGGAGGTCTACTCAGCGGTTCGTCGAAGTCGTTGGTGATCGTCGCAGACGTGACTGGTTCAGGGGCGCTAACCAATACCGCCACCGTTACCGGTCTCGATCAAGCCGATCCCAATCCTGCCAACGACTCGGCCTCTGCTGTCGTGAATGTCACCGTGCCACCATTGACTGTCGTCAAGTCGTCTAATCCGTCAGGATCAGTATCAGCAGGCGGCACGATCAACTACACCGTCTCGATTACGAATTCGGGGACTACGGATCAGACCGGAATCTCCATCGATGACTTACTTCCGCCCGAGGTCACGTATGTTCCGCAGAGCACCGTAGCGGTCGGAACCCGATCGACCGTCAGCACAGTCAACAAGACTGTTCGGGATCAATTCACAAGTGCCAGCTACGCCAACAACAACGGGACCAACAATTGGGCAGGTAGCTGGATTGAGTCTGGCGAGACTACGAGCCCGACTGCTGGGCGAGTCACCATCACGTCCGGTCAGTTGCGCTTTGCCAATCTCGATAGCGTCTCGATCAGTCGGGGTGTGAACCTCTCGAGCCCGGCCATCCAGAGTGCGGTCCTGACCTTCTCGTACTCGGCAACTTCGATCGGGAATGAGACGCTGGCCGCTCAGCTCTGGAACGGCTCATCGTGGAACACCGTCGCCTCGATTAGCGGCGGCACCGGAACGATCACCCACAACCTCACAGCAGCCCAACGTTCAGCTGGCACCTCGCTCAGATTTGTTTCGGCGTCTGGCGGCTGGTCAAACAGTGAGAACGCGTCCGTGGACAACGTGCAGATCGCCTGGACCGAGCAGACCGGAACCTACAGCGCCGTCACTCTGGACAATGTCCCCGGCGGAGCGAACCCGGATCTTGTTCAAGGTAACCCGACGGCTGGCAATCTGGTGGTCGCAAGTGACGGCTTGGTGTTGCGACCAGGCGAATCGATGACTGTGACCTACCGGGCATCGGTCGTTCCGACTCTTGGCGGATCCGCTACGAAGATCGTGA
The DNA here is from genome assembly GCA_965363765.1 of uncultured Acidimicrobiia bacterium. Lineage (GTDB taxonomy): Bacteria > Actinomycetota > Acidimicrobiia > Spongiisociales > JAENVV01 > JAENVV01. The sequence continues at coordinate 132 of CBDTUI010000005.1, read as the reverse complement.
ACACGGCGATGGTGACTTCGAACCAACAGCCCCAGGCTGCCCCGGCCACGAACCGGATACCCATCGATTTTCGACCCGTGGTGCAGGTGGTGAAGTCGGGTCCTGGTTCGGCGGTGGTTGGTGAGTCGGTTG